>NZ_DIEJ01000235.1:0-15716 GCF_002418565.1 Achromobacter sp. UBA5777
CTGCGCCGGCGAGGGTGCGGGCGCGGGCGCGGCCGCTGCTGGCGGCTGGGCGCTCGTGCGCATGAACTTCCCATTCGCATCGAAACCGCCTATCGCGCGGCCATTGAAGAACACGACGCGCCGTGCGGTCCACTGCGGCTGCTCGGGGCCGGGCTGGTCGTAACCGGCGACTTCAAAGTCGTACTGCCAGGCGGACACCGGTTTGCCGTCCTCTGCGATGACCGTAGTCTTCTTCACAGATTCGGCATACCCCTTGTCGCGATAACTGACATACCGGGTCGGCGGCATGGTGTCGCGCAGCGACGACATGTACTGGTACAGGTCATCGTCGCTGGGTGGCGTGCCGTACTTTGCCAGGTCGTTCTTCGTTGCGACCGTGCCGGCGCAGCCGGCCAGCACGCACGTGGTCAGGACAAGGAATAGCCTTTTCATCGGGATTGCTCCTAAGTACGCGTTCGCGCCCTGACTGCGGACGCACGGCGGCTGGCCGAGTGGCGCTTGGGGAATCGTCAGGGGGTGGGTCCGGCGGGACGGCCGGTTGCCCCTCGGAAGGCGGAACGCAGCAGGCTGAGCAGAAAGCCGCCTGTAAGCATGCCCAGGATGTAGACGCCGATGACAAGAACCGACGCCGGCAAAGTAAAGGTGGAGGTCCAGAGCGTCAGGGTGACGGATTCGAAATTCTGGATCTTGAACGACAGAACCATCGCCGTGAGCAACACGATCAATACGATGTACAGGTAACGCATGGGGCACCTTTCGTATTCGTTGTCGAACCGCCCCGAAGCCACCCTGGGGCCCGTCGTGCGGAAAACTATGCCACTCATCCGGCGCGAAAACAAGAAAAACAGGGCCGCGTGCAGGCGCCATTGTTAGCCGCCGCAAACAGGAACAGAATGTCTCTCGCCGCAAAAACGGCATGTGTGGCCGGCCCATCATCGAATAGCCGCGTCCCGCGGTCTATCGTTGTGGGCTGCTTATAGGGGACACCTCATGGAAGCGATCAAGGATTGTTGCATGGCTGGGCACCCTCTGGACCTGGGACGCCGCGGCTGGTTGAAGGCCAGCGTTGGCGCGGCGGCGATGGCTGGTCTGGCGTTTGCGCCCGGCGACGCGCCAGCCGCATCACTGACGCAGGCGCAGCGCGATGCGATGACGCCGGACCAGGTGATCGACATGATGAAGCGGGGCAATGCGCGCTTTCGGGCGGGCAAGCCTCAGAAGCACGACTATCTTGCGCAGAAGCGTTCCAGCGCCCTTGGCCAGTTTCCCGCGGCGGTGATCCTGAGCTGCATCGACTCGCGCGCCCCCGCCGAGATCATCCTGGACACGGGTATCGGCGAAACCTTCAACGGGCGCATCGCCGGCAACATCTCCAACAACGATCTGCTGGGCAGCATGGAGTTTGCCTGCGCGGCGGCGGGCGCCAAGGTGATCCTGGTGATGGGGCATACCGCCTGCGGCGCCGTGGCCGGGGCGATCGATAACGTTCAGCTTGGCCATCTGACCGCCCTGCTGGACGTCATCAAGCCGGCGGTCGAGGCGACGAAGTACACGGGAGACCGAAACGGTAAAAATGGCCAGTTCGTGGACGCCGTGGCACGGACGAATGTGCTGCACACCGTCGAGGCCATCCGCAAGAACAGCCCGATTCTGGCCGGGCTGGAAAAGGAAGGGAAGATCAAGATCGTCGGGTCGATGTACGACCTGAGCAACGGCATGCTGACCTTCCTGGCATAGAGAGCCCCGTCCGAAAACGGCCCGCCGGGCGCAAACCGATCCTGGATCGGGGCGCGCCCGCCCTGCCCTCAGGGCAACCGGCTCAGGCTGTATACCGACGCCGGCGGCAGGTTCATTGGCACAAAACGCACCCGCCGCGCGTAAAGGCCGCAGTCCTCAAGCACGCGCGCCGAGATCGGACACTTCACGCCATAGGTGAAAAAGTGCATGGACCCGCCCGGCGGCATCGCCTCGAACACGGCGGTCAACAACTTATGGTGATGCGCGCCGCTCATGTTCCGTAGCGGCAGACCGCAGATGGCCGCGCCGATTCCGTGCAGCTCCGGATGGCTGTCGCGCGACAGATCCTGCGCCGGCACCTGCAGCACGGCTGCCTCGGGAAACTGGTTTCGCAGGCTGGAACTCATCTCGGAGTCCTGCTCCACCAGAACCAGGCTGGACGGCGCGATGCCCTTGCGCAGCATTTCCCGGGTGAACACGCCCGTCCCGCAGCCCAGCTCAAGGACCTTACCGGCCCGGGGCTGGATCGATTCCGTGATGGCGGCGGCCAGCGCCGCGCTGGAAGGCGCCACCGCGCCGACCGCCGCCGGGTTGGACAGCAGCGCCTTGACGAACTGCTTGCGTTCCTTGAGCCAGTTCATGGCCGGGCCAGCGTGGGACTTGTGCCGGGCAAGGGTCTTGAGGGGCGGCATGGAAAACATCGAAACGTCTATCTCCGGTGCGACTTGGTCAGGCAGACCTTACCTGCGGGCAGCGGGCGCGACCGGCAACGGTGCGTAAGCGACCCTGTCAAATGGAGAACGGCGAAAGGATCGAAAGCATGCAGAGCGCGGGGCGCCGGATGGTGCAGCGCCGATTCTGCGGCATGCAGGCGACCGCGCCTATCGCCCAGACGAGAGACATCCAAAGGATGGTCGCCGGCAGAAAATCCGGCGCCAAACCCGAATCAACGGCACAAATGAAAAGGCCGTAACCGGTTGTTTTCCGGATACGGCCTGTTTCTAGTCAGGCGGGGTCTGACGTGGACTTAGACGCCCACGACCGACACGGCCTTGGTGACCAGGTACGCCTCGAGCGCCTCGGGACCGCCCTCGGAACCGTAGCCCGAATCCTTCACGCCGCCGAACGGCAGTTCGGCCGAAGGCGTCGCGGGCTGGTTGACCCAGAGCATGCCGACTTCAAGGCGGCGCGACAGCTCGTGCACCGTCTTGATCGAGCGGGTGAAGCCATAGGCGGCCAGGCCGAACGGCAGGCGATTGGCTTCGCGGATGGCCTCGTCCAGGTTTTCGAAGCTGCGGATGGCCGCGATGGGACCAAACGGCTCTTCGTTGAAAATATCGGCCTCGAGCGGCACGTCGGTCAGGATGGTCGGGGCAAAGAAATTGCCCGCGGTGCCCACGCGCTGACCACCGGTCGCCACGCGCGCGCCCTTCTCGGCCGCATTCTTGACGATCTTGTCCATGGCGGCCAGACGACGGTCATTGGCCAGCGGGCCGAGCGTCGTGCCTTCGGTCAGGCCGTCGCCCAGCTTGAGCTTTTCGGCATGGGCCACGAAAGCCTGCTCGAAGGCGGCCTTGACGTTCTTGTGCACCAGGAAGCGGGTCGGCGAAATGCAGACCTGGCCGGCGTTGCGGAACTTGGCGCCGCCCGAGGCCTTGACGGCCAGTTCGACGTCGGCGTCTTCCGCGACGATCACCGGCGCGTGACCGCCCAGCTCCATCGTGACGCGCTTCATGTAGCGGCCGGCCAATGCGGCCAGTTCCTTACCGACCGGCGTGGAACCCGTGAAGGTGACCTTGCGGATGATCGGGTGCGGGATCAGGTAGCTGGAAATCTCGGCCGGCGAGCCAAACACCAGGCCCAGAACGCCCTTCGGGATGCCGGCGTCGACAAAGCAGTTCAGCAGCGCGGCGGGCGATGCCGGGGTTTCCTCGGGCGCCTTCACCAGGAAGGAGCAGCCCGTGGCAAGCGCGGCGCCCAGCTTGCGAACGATCTGGTTGACCGGGAAGTTCCACGGCGTGAACGCGGCGACGGGGCCGACCGGTTCCTTGATGACCAATTGCTGGGCGGCGGGATTGCGCGACGGCACGATGCGGCCGTAGACGCGCAGCGCTTCGTTGGCGAACCAGTCGATGATGTCCGCACCGGCCAGCACTTCGCCGCGCGCTTCGGCGAGCGGCTTGCCCTGTTCCTGCGTCAGCAGGCGCGCCACGTCGTCCGCGCGCTCGCGCAGCAGGACGGCGGCCTTGCGCATGACCGCGCAACGCTCGTGGGCGGAGGTATCGCGCCACGTCTCGAAGCCGCGTTGCGCTGCCGCCAGCGCCGCGTCCAGGTCCTCGCGGGAGGCGATGGCCACCTGGCCGATCTTCTGGCCGGTGGCGGGATTGACGACGTCGATGCGCGCGCCGCCGCGGGCCTCGCGCCATTCGTTGTCGATCAGGAGAAGAGTATCTGGGTAACCGTTCATGAATGCTCCGTGGTTGAAATGCGGCCGTCACGTGTCAGTCGATTCGGGCAAGCGCGGCGAAAAACGCCCGGCGCCTGCCGTATCGTAAGTGTTTTGGGCAGGAGACGGGAAGTGGGCCGTGATCGGACCGTCCGGCTGACGGGCAAGGGTTGGGCACGCAGCTTGCTGTAGGGGTTTCGCCTTTCGTTACCCAACCCCATTGCGGAGGCTTCCCATGAGCTCACCGGAACCCGTTCTGACGCCGACTCCCGCCGGCACCCGCCTTGTTTCTCTGGGCATTGCGCCCGTTGCCCGTAACGCGGACGCCGTGGCCCGCCCGCGTTTCAGCCCCAAAGCGGCCAATGAAGAAGTCCTGCCGACGCCGCAATCGGCCCTGCCCGCAGACGCTGACGCGCCGGCGCGCGTGCCGCTGAGCGCCTGGCTGTCGCTGGCGTTCTACGCCATCGGCACGGCGCTGCTCTTCAGCTTGGGCGTGGCTTACCGTCTGTTCGCGTGACCGGCTACGGTCAGGCAACCTGGGCGAGCGCCTCGCGCGTCACCTGCACCAGTTTTCGGTCGGAAAGACGATAGGCCGTCAGTGGGCCGCCCGTCACACAGCCCGTGTCCAGGCACACGGCGTCCGACCGCACCAGCAGGCCCAGCGTCGCCCAGTGGCCGAACACGATGGTGTTGTCGGCGCCCGCGCGTCGCGGCAGGTTGTACCAAGGCAGGGTCTCGCGGGGCCAGCGCCCCGGCGTGGACTTGGCGCCGGGCGCCAACGCCCCGTTGCGAGTGCACAGGCGCATGCGGGTGAACGCGCTGACGATGAAGCGCAGTCGCAGTTGCGTATCCAGCTTGGCGTTCCAGGCGAGCGGCGCTGCTCCCGAGAGGGTTCGCATGTGACGGCGCCAGTCGTTGTCCCGAAGCATGGCCTCGACCTCCCCGGCGTGCGCCATGGCTTGCAACACGTCCCAACCGGGATACAGACCCGCGTGCACCAGGACGTGACGGTCCTGCACATGGATCAGGGGCTGCGCGCGCAGCCAGTCGAGCAGGACATCTGCGTCCGGCGCGTCGAAAAGATCGTTGAGGGTGTCGCGGGCGTCCGGCCGCAGACATCCCGCTGCAACGCCCAGGGCGCGCAGGTCGTGATTGCCCAGCACCACCGTGGCGCGGTCGCCCAGCGACATGACCCGACGGAGCGTCTCCGCGTTTTCGGGCCCTCGATTGACAAGGTCGCCGACGAACCAGAACCTGCAGTTGGGGTCGCCCGCGATCTCCGGGCTGGCCAGCAGTGCGTCCAGTGACTGGCAGCAGCCATGCACGTCGCCGATCGCCCAGATGGCTGGCCGGGCTGTTTCCGGAGCGTCGTCCGTCAAAGGCGAATCGTCGGCAAAGGCCGCTGCGGGCGTGATGGGATGTGGGGGGATTGGCTGTCTTACCCGTCTGCGTAGCATGTTCTGTCCTTCTCGCTGGCCATTTCCTGACACGAATCAATGGTTTCGTGCCGGCAGGACAGCAAGCCCCATGCCCATGTAAATAATTGCATCCGGGGACTACCCCTCCTTCTTGCGGCGCCCCCAGACGGATTCCTGCCGATAGGAATCCGCCTGGCACAGCGTGCGGTAAAACATGGCGCCGGCGCCGATGAAGTTGCCCAACTCTTTTTCAGATAGCTTGGGCGCGACGCCTTCCAGGTATCCCGCGTAGATGGAGAGCACCCGGTCCCACTCGTCCAGACGGGGCGCGGGTGCGGAAACTGAGATCATCAGTGCCAAGAGCTCATCGCGCTGCATGATTCCCTCCCGTGACCGCCGCCGCGGCGGCCGTCATCCCTTGGTCATGTGAGTCAAGACCCGCCGTCCATCCGCCCTGCGGTGCACGAAGGCCATCGTGATGTGGCCTACGGCCAGCGCCAGCAACGTCCAGCCCAACAGTCCATGCCAGGCGTTGCCCAGTTCGACCAGGGCTTCGATCTCCTGGTCGCGGGGGCTGAAGATCTGGATGCCAAAGGCTGAATATCCCCTCCCCCGCCCATAGGCGCGCAACAGCGCCAGCGTGGGGATGGCGATCATCATCAGGTACAGGACAAGATGCCCGAACCCCGCCAGCAGGCCGCTGTCCGGCCGCTTGCCCCAGTTGGCGATGGCCCAGGCGCCGCGTACAAGGACCAGGATCAGCAGCAACAGGCCCAGCGAAGTATGCGAGGCCCAGAAGAAATCCTCGATCGGGGTGTCCGGCAGAAACTGCCGCGACGCCGCGCTGGTGAACTGCCACGCCAGCAGCACGGCCATGAGCCAATGCAGGACGCGGCTGACGATTCCATACCCGTCCGGGTGGTCCATCACGCTTGAGGCGGCGACGCGGGGTGGCATAGGGAGGCTCCTTCGGAGATCCATGCTGCGCAAGGGAAAACCTGCTCCGGGCATTGTGCCAACGCCCCCGTCGCGGAGTGCAACCAATTGCAATGGCGGCTGGCCGGCAGGACGGCAGAGGACGCGTTCTGATCATGGTTCAAACTCCATCGCCGACATGGCGGCCGTCAGCGACTGCGGCGCGTAGTCGTCCCAGGGCGTATTGCCCACGTCCAGCCGGGCATGCGCGTCCTGAATCGTCCAGTGCGCGCCGCTCGTCAGCTTGTCCAGCTCGTCCCACGTCACCGGGACCGAAATGCCCAGGCCCGGCCGCGCTCGGGCAGACCACGCGCAGACCGTCGTCGCCCCGAAGCCGTTGCGCAGGTAATCCGCAAAAATCTTGCCAACGCGGTTCTTCGGGCCGCTCTTGGCCACGAACAGTTGCGGCAGTGTCCGGGCCAGGTGCTGCACGATCGCCTGCGAAAACCGCTTCACCGTGTCCCAGTCGTATTGCTTGCGCAGCGGCACGACTACGTGCAGCCCTTTGCCGCCGCTGGTCTTGAGCCAGGCCTGCAGGCCGATCTCCTGCAGCAGCACGCGCACCA
This sequence comes from Achromobacter sp. UBA5777, assembly GCF_002418565.1. Taxonomy (NCBI): domain Bacteria; kingdom Pseudomonadati; phylum Pseudomonadota; class Betaproteobacteria; order Burkholderiales; family Alcaligenaceae; genus Achromobacter; species Achromobacter sp. UBA5777. The sequence goes on from NZ_DIEJ01000235.1 coordinate 7,143, forward strand.
GATTGGCGGCCTGCTGCATGGTCGGCCATGGCACGCCCTCGCCCGGGTCCAGGTCGAACATCATGCGATCCGGTTTGTCGATGGACGTCTTGACGGCGTTCCAGGTGTGGAATTCGACGACGTTCATCTGCACGGCGGACATGATGGCCTCTGCGGTCGGGACTTCGAGCAGCGGCGGATGATCCGGATCGAGCTTCGCGGGCAGCGGTTTGACGCCGGGCATCGCGGCTTCCAGATGCTTCTGGAAGAAGAATTCGCCCTGGATGCCGGCGGGCGCTCGCAGGAATGACACCGGCCGCCCTTTCAGATGCTCCAGCATCAGCGGTGCGATCAGGCCGTAATAGCGCGCGAGATCCAGCTTGGTGAGCTTGGTGGACGGGTCGATGACCCGGTCCGGATTGGTGAGCTTGCCGCCCTTGGCGCGGCTGGTTTTGCCGGCGGGCGGGGCTTTGGCGTCGGCGGCGGGTGCGGGTGCCCTTGAAGGTGCCTTTGAAGATGCCTTGGACGATGTGCCGGCAGATGCCGTGGCAGATTTGGCTGCGGATCTGGCCGCAGGCGACGCCTTCGAACCGGATTTCCTGGCGTCCGCGTCGCCGTCTACGTCCTCGACCGGCACGGCCTTCTCTCTCGAAATCGCCTTCACCGGCTTGTCCTGCCGCAGGCCCCGGAATACGGAATGACGGATGTGGCCGCCGCTCGTCCATTCGCCGAACGACACTTCGGCGATCAGCTCGGGCTTGACCCAGCGGACGCCGCCGGCCGCGGGCGCGTTGGTGACCGGCTTCTTGTCCGTCTCGATGGCCGCCAAGCGCTTCTGCAGGGACACCAGACTTGCGTCGTCGAACCCAGTGCCAACCTTGCCGGCATAGCGCAGGCTGCCGTCCTGCTCGGTGACCGCCAGCAGCAGCGCGCCCAGCCCGGCCCGGGTGCCCTTGGGCGCCGTGTAGCCGACGATGGCAAACTCCTGGCGCCGGGCGCACTTGACCTTGACCCAGGTGTCGCTGCGGCGGGACACGTAGGGTGACGACAGGCGCTTGGCCATGATGCCCTCAAGCCCCATTCTGCAAGCGGTCGCCACCAGGTCCGAAGGCGCGGCCTCAAGGGCCTCGCTGAATCGCAGCTGGTCGTCTTCGGCGGTGTCCATCAGTTGCTGCAACAGTGCCCGCCGCACGCCCAGCGGCTCCTGCCGCAAGTCCCGCATTCCGATGAACGGCAGGTCGAAGGCGTAGAACACGATGTCCTGTGTCCGATCGTTGTCGAAGGCGTTCTGCAGCGACTGGAAATTCGGAATGCCTTCGCGGTCCAGCATCACGATTTCCCCGTCGATCCATGCCCACTTGGCGGGCAATGCGCGCATGGCCTCGACCAGATGCGGCATTTTGGCGCTCCAGTCGTGGCCGTTGCGGGTAAACAGCCGCACATCCTCTCCTTCGATCCGGGCGACGAGCCGGTAGCCGTCGAATTTCATCTCGTATAACCAGTCCGGCGCATGCTGAGGCACGCCGTCCACCAGCGTGGCGAGCTGGGGTTTCAGTTGCGCGGGCAAGTCGGCGGCCACGCCTGGCAAGACGGACTGATCGCCGTCGGCGGTGTCAACGGTGTTGTCGTCCTGATCCTCGGATTGGTCGTCAGCCGCCGCTTCCGCGGGAGCTTTGGATTTGGCGCGGGATTTCGCTGCGGGACTTGACGTCTTGGCTGCGGGAGTCGCCTTGGCCGTCGCGTCGCCGCCCTTGCCTGCCGTCTTGGCCTTCGCCTGTTTGCGCAGCGGCACCACGCTATCCGGCATTTCGTCCACCACACTGAATTCCCGCTCGGGCCGGGCGAAATCGTCTCGGTCCTTGATGAGCAGCCACGGGGGTTGCTTTTCGGACTCCTTGCCCTTCAGGCGGATGAGCGCCCAGCGGCCCTGCATCTTCACGCCCTGCAAGTCGAACTTCAGGTGGCCGTCGCGGTAGCCCTTGCGCGGATCGCCCACCGGCATCCACTTGCCTTCGTCCCAGATGATGACCTTGCCGGCGCCGTACTGCCCTTCGGGAATCTGCCCCTCGAACTGGTTGTAGGCGATGGGGTGATCCTCGACCTGGACCGCCATGCGCTTGACCGCCGGGTCGTAGCACGGCCCTTTTGGCACCGCCCAGCTCTTCATGGCCCCGTCCAGTTCCAGACGGAAGTCGTAGTGCAGCCGGCTTGCCCAATGTTTCTGGATGACGAAGGCGCGGGCGTCCTCGTTGGCCTCGCCACCGTCGGCCGGCTCCGACGTGATCCCGAAGTTGCGCTTTTCGCGGTACTTCTTCAGCGTGTCAGCCATGGTCAGGCCGCCTTGCGCGTTTTGCTCGTTGTCTTGCCGGTGTTCTTGTCACTCGATTTGCTGGCGGTTTTACCCGTCGCCTTGCTCGCGGACTTGCTGGCCGTCTTGCCTGCGCTCTTGGCCGACTTGGCCGCCGTCTTCTTGGCCGGCGCCTTGGCTGCCTTCTTGTCATCGCCTTCGTCGGACTTGGCCGCCTTGGACCCGCCCTTGCCCCCCTTCAGGCTGCGTTGCAGCAGCTCGGTCAGGTCAATGACGTTGTCCGCATAGGCGGGCGACGCTTCCTGCGGCTCGATGACGGTCTCGGTCTCGCCAGCACGCGCCTTCTGCTCCACCAGCTCCATCACGGCGGCCTTGAACTCGTCCTTGTACTGTTCGGGGTCCCATTCGCCGGACATGTCGTCGACCAGCATCTTCGCCATCTTCATTTCGCTGGCGCTGGGCGTCATGTTCTTGGCGCCGGCCTTGGGCAGATCCAGCCCTTCCACTGACTTCACCTCGTCGCCCCAGCGCATCAGGTTCAGCACCAGCGCGTCGCCTGACGGAATCAGCGCCGCCAGGTGCTGCTTGGTCTGGATCACGACCTTGGCGATGCCGATCTTTCCTGTCTTGACCAGCGTGTCCCGGAGCAAGGCGTACACCTTGTGGCCCTTGTTGATGGGCGCGACGTAATAGGGCCGCTCCAGATAGACGAACGACACGCCCCCGGCGTCCACGAATTGCTGGATCTCGATGGTCTGCGTGGTCCGGGGATAGGCCTCGGATATCTCCTCGGGCGACACGATGACGTATTTGCCGTCCTCGTACGCCACGCCCTTCACGATGTTGTCCTTGTCGATTTCCTTGCCGGTCCGCTTGTTGATGCGCTTGTACCCCACCGGGTCCATCGAACGCTTGTCCAGCCAGTCGAAGTCCACGCCGGACTCCGTCGTGGCCGTGTGCAGGCCCACGGGAATGTGAACCAGCCCGAAGGAAATCGCTCCTTTCCATATGGTTCTTGCTGCCATGACGGTCTCCTACGCGTGGTCAGCCCAGGCGCTTGACGATCCGGGCGACGCGGGCAACGCCCCCCGTTCCGCTTGCCGCGCGGCCCATCAGGGCGGTGCCGGCTGCGGTGATGACGGTGCGGCGCAACACCGTCCGGCTTCGCATGCCCGTCAGCATCAGCAGCAAACCCACGCCAAACACGATCAGGTGTTCGCCGGGAAAATCCGGCCTGCGGGCGTCGATGTCCTTGATCTGCGCAACCAATGAACGCGGGCGCGATTCGTGACGGCGGGATTCGGCAACGGGTTCGATCTGCATGTGGCCTCCTGCGGGCGTGGATTAGGCATGCGGCGCGGAGCGGGCGGCCCCGCGCCGGCTTACTTGGCGTACTTGAATTCAGGCAACGCCTTGAGCGTGTCCTTGGTGGCGTCCGGAAGCTGGAACTGGTCGCCGGCGATCTGCATCTTGGACAGCGGCACCGTCACAAGATGGTTGCCAACGCCCAGCAGCCCGCCCACCGACAACACCGCATACGGCGCCCAGTCAGGCGGGCCGATGATCAGGTCATCCACCGTGCCGATCTTTTCCTTCTTGCCGTTGTAGACCGTTGCGCCGATGATCTTCGAGGCGCGGTAGCCAGCCTCCACCTTGGCGACATCGACACGGACTTCGGTCACGGACTGCGGCGCACCCTGCGCCCAGCCGGTGGACACGACGCCAGCGGCGCCCAGCATGGCAACCACGCCCAGCATTGCAGTCTTTACGATCATGATCGGATCTCCTCGGGGGTATCTTGGTATTCAGGACGTGCGTTGCGAGTCGGCGGGATCGGGATTGGATTCGGAGGCGTCCGATGGCTCCATGTCCTCGTTGCTGACTTCGTTGCCCTGCGTGTTCTCACTGGCATCTGACGGCTTGACCGGCGGCGCGCCGCCCGTACTTGGCGAGCCTGCCCCAGGCCGTACCGGCAGATCGTCAGGCGTCGAGGTCGCCTCTACGGCGTTGTCCTGGGAAGATGTCTGCCCAACGGAATGATCTGGTTCCATTTTCGTCACCTCAGGTTCGCTGCGGCCAGCGGAAACGTGGCCGTGGACCCCAACAGCAAATAACGTTCCCGAACCGTTCGCCGGGTGACCAGCGCCCAATGGCGCGGCGGACTGCGGCACCATAATTCCATTGGTAACGCGCTCCCAAACCGCCTCGAATCAGCAATATATTCAGAACACATGTGGCGCCCGCGAGCGCCGTTCATTCGTGGCAGCAAGATATCCGGAGCGCGACGATGGGCGACAAGAAAAAGCAAAAGGACAACCCCGAGGCGGCCGGGGCGGGCAAGCTTTCCAATAAGCAGTACGAGAAGGAACTGGCCCAGCTTCACGTCGAACTGGTCAAGTTGCAGCAATGGGTCGTCGATACGGGCGCCAAGGTCTGCATCGTGTTCGAAGGGCGCGACGGCGCCGGCAAAGGCGGCACGATCAAGGCCCTGACCGAGCGCGTCAGTCCCCGCGTCTTTCGTGTCGTGGCGTTGCCCGCCCCCACGGAGCGCGAAAAATCCCAGATGTACATGCAGCGCTACCTGCCACACCTGCCCGCGGCGGGCGAAGTCGTGATCTTCGACCGCAGCTGGTACAACCGGGCTGGCGTCGAACGCGTGATGGGGTTTTGCAGCCAGGCGCAGGTGGACGCCTTTCTGAAAGCCGTGCCGCTGGTGGAACGCGTGATGATCGACTCCGGGATCCTGCTCTTCAAATACTGGCTGGAAGTCACCGAAGCGGAACAGACGCGCCGCCTGCAATCGCGCATCAACGATGCGCGCAAGACCTGGAAGCTGACGAAGATGGATCTGGATTCGTACAGCCGCTGGTACGACTACTCGCGCGCCCGCGACGAGATGTTCCGGGCGTCGGATACCGCAATTTCGCCCTGGTACGTGGGTCGTTCCGACGACAAGAAGCGTATCCGGCTGAACATCATGACCCACCTGCTGGAACACATTCCCTACACCGTCAGCGCCAGGGAAAAAATCACCCTGCCCAAGCGGCAGAAGGCCAAGGGCTACACGCAGCCGGAACATCCTTTCCGGTATGTGCCCGAAAAGTTTTGATCTCTGGAGGTTCTGCCATGGCAGCGCTGCTCATCAATCAGGTGGAAGACACCACCAGCGACGAAGATGTCCGGGCGTTCCTGGTCAAGTACGGCTTCCCCGCGCCGGACGGCATGAAGCGCGTCCCCAGCGACGGGAATCGTCCTGCCGTGCTGGTCACGTTCGACGGCGTGACAGAGCCGGAGCTGCAGGCGCTGCTGCCCCGGATCCATCAGATGTTCTGGAAAAATCACACCATCTCGGCGCTGGTGATGCGGGCGCCGATCGAGTGACAGGCGCCGTCGTTGCGCGGCGCTCTGCCCTCGGGCCTTACCAAGCCGCGCGCGGCCGGTAGGTCTCTTTTACATATTTGGCCAGTTCGGCCTCTACCGTCGACATCAGCACGGCCGGCGGACGCTCCGGGTGCAGAAGTTGCTGCGCTGCAGCAAGCGTTCGCATCGCGCAACGTTCGCCATTGGTCATCGGCTGGGGGGTGGACAAGGTGGGCGTGTACTTGAACTCTTCCATGATGCTTCTCCATAAGACAAGGAATGACCCTCACCCCCCTTTCAGCAAGTAGCGTGCCCAACCCCGTTTCGGTCAGTATCGGACGCTGATCCGCGCCCAGACGCTGCGCCCGGGCTCGTTCACCGCTGTGCCTGCCGGATAGCCAAATCCGGCGTTCCCCGCCAGGTTCAGATGTTCGCTGTACGTCTTGTCGAACACGTTGTCCACGCCGAGCGACAATCGAACCTGCTGGTTCACCACGTATCCCGCATTAAGGGAAAAAACGCCAAAACCGGCGCTGGGACCGAAATCCTTGCCCACGACGTTGCCTTCGTTCAGCGCGTAGCGTTTTTGCGGGGCGACGATGCGCCACAAGGCGCCCGCCGACCAGGTGCCGTCGTCATAGGCGGCGGTGAGCTTGGCCTCCAGCGGCGGAATCTGCGGCAGCGCGCGGCCGTCGCTGCGGTTCTGGCCCCAGGCGTAGGCCAATGTGGCGCCCACCTTCCAGCTCGGCGTCACGGCATAGGACGCGCCAAACTCCCCGCCAAAGATCCGGGCATCCACGTTCGTCGCCTGCGAGGTGGCCCCCATCATCCCCCCGGACGTGTAATTGAACAGAATGAAATCGTCCACGTAGCCCGCATACCCCGAGAACCACGCATCCAGCGTTTCCGTCTTGTACTGGGCGCCAAAATCGAGTTGGGTCGTTTTTTCCGGTTTGACGCCCTGGAAGGCGTTGACCGAGCCGGCCGGACCGCGCTTGGGCGAGAACAGTTCCCAGTAGTCCGGGAACCGCTCGACATGACCCAGCCCGATGTAGAGCGTGGCGGGCAGCGATTCCAGATCCTTTTCATAGCGCAGGAAGCCGCTGGGGAGCGTGTCGTTGCGGCGTTCGCCCGCCGTGGGGTTGGGCATGGCCATCATCATGCCGCCGGTTGTCTGCCGGAAATCCTTGACCGACGCCCAGTCGACGCGGGCGCCGCCGATCACGCGGCTGTCCGGTGCGGCACGCCAGGTCAATTCCCCAAAGACACCCGTATTGGAGAAATCTGCGTCTTTGACCCATGGCTGGCTGCGATAGGACATGGTGTCCGAGCCGCTGCGGGCGCGGTGGCGGCTTTGCTGGAAGTCCATTCCTGCCTCCAGGCTGGTGTCTTGCGACAGGTTCCAGGTGGTGGCGAAGCGTCCGCCCCAGGTTGCGCGGTCCACGTCCGAGGCCATCGCCATCGCCATGGCGCTGGACGGGTCCGGTGCGCGCAGCGTGTAGTTGTCCATGACGTGGTCCGCGTAGTTGTAATAGAGCTGTGCCTCGACCTGACTCAGGACGGGCCCGAGGTTACGTTTTTCAAAGCGCAGTCCAAAACTTTCCCGCTTGAATTGCGAGCCGTCCATGCCGCGGCCGGCATACCGCGCCTCGCCGTCGCCCGTGCCGGCGGTCAGTTCATATAGCGTGTCCGCATCGGGCGTGAAGCCCAGCGTGACATCCGCGTTCCATTTGTCCCAACGCGACGGCACGGTGTTGCCGTCGCCGTCCTTGTAGTCCTGCGAATGCGAGTGGTTGGCGGTGATCCGCGTATAGACCTTTTCGTTGCCGATGGTCAGGTCCGCCGTCTGGTCGTTGCGCCCGAACGAGCCGCCAGTCAGGCTGCCATCGAAACGCACGCCGGGCTCGGTGAACTGGGGGGTGTCCCGGTCGAAGCGGACGGTGCCGGCGGACGCGCCCGGCCCCCACAGCACCGTCTGCGGTCCCTTGATGACGGTGAGCTGGTCGAAATTCTCGGGCGAAATATAGGAACTGGGCGCGTCCATCCGCGACGGGCAGGCGCCGGGCATGGAGGTGCCGTTGGTCAAAATGTTCAGGCGGGAACCGAACATGCCGCGCAGCACCGGGTCGCCGTTGGTGCCGCCGTTCCGGATGGCCGAAAAGCCGGGAATGGTCTTCAGGTAGTCGGTGCCGTCGCTGGCTGGCAGCGGCTGGCGCGGCAGCTTCGGATCGGTCGTGAAGGTGAGCGGCGCGCTGGGCGCCACGCCCATGATGACGACGGGATCGAGCGTGGTCACGCCGTCCTGGATGGGCTGCGCGGCGGCGGAAAATGTGGCGGCCACGGCCGCGGCCAGGCAGGTCATACAAACGAATTGCGGTTGCTTGCGCATAGGGAATCTGGATCAACTTGGAATCTGAGTCGAAATCTGCAATCGGGGCGTTGACCCCCGCGCGGACAGGCCATGCATAGGCGCGCCTCGGCGCCCGGACCCTCAAACGGATCCGTGCCAAAAGCGGCGATATGAGCAGGCGCTAACCGGCGGCGGGCCCGTCAACCGTGGGCGCCGCGATGCAAACCGGTGATGCTGAGAGGAATGCCGTCAGGCGGCGGGTGGCGGCGCGCGCGGCTGCTGCTGCAGCCGGGCATGCGCACTTGAGAAGTAAGGAACGTCGGCGGCCGGTGCCGTAGCAGGCTGCGCCAGCGTAGGCAGCAGCCAGGCGAGCAGCCACAGTCCGGGCAGCGTGGCGCCGCCCAACATGGCGCAGCCGGCAACGCAGCAATGCGGCATGGCGCCGCTGTGCTGCTCGACGCCTTGCGTGGCGCCTTCGATGCCGATCGTGACGACGCGCGGCCCGCTGGCCGTGCAGATGATGGCGGTGGCGCCGGCGGCGCCCGAGATACCGGCGGGGCTGGGCGCGGCGAGCGCC
>NZ_DIEJ01000235.1:15913-25116 GCF_002418565.1 Achromobacter sp. UBA5777
GCGCCAGCGCGATCGCGGCCACGCCGATCCGTCCGGGCCAGGACAGCTCGCGCCAGGCGTGCGTCAGCGTCTGCCCAGCCGCGCCCGCGGCCGGACGGCGCAGCCACCACATCCGGTAGCCCAGCACGATCATCGCCGTCAGGGCGATGCCAATGGCGGCCATCAAGAGTTGATTGGGCCAGCCGAACAGGATGCCCATGTGCATGTCCACGCCCCAGCGGATCAGCTTGGCGATGAGCGGAAAGGTGTCGAAGTCGGCACGGCTGGTGATGGCGTAGGTGGTCGGATCCACGGCGATGGTATCGACCTGGGTGGGCCAGGAACGGTCCACCTCGCGCACCATCCAGGCCTGGCCCGCGCCGCGCGGCGGCCGGATTTCAAGCTGGCTGCTGTCGATGCCGCCCTGGCGCGCGGCCTGCAACACCCGGTCAAAGCCCACCGGCACGTTGTCCGGCGCCGGCGCCATGGCGGCGTGGTCATGCTGGCCGCCATGATGATGGGCATGCTCGCCGCCCTCGGGGATGGCTGCCATGGCGGGCATCCCGGCGTCGGGCAGTTTCAACGACACCGCTGGCGTGATCCACCCCAACTGCGCGCGCAATTGGTCCACGCGCGCACCGGCCCAGTTGGACCAGGTCAGCCCGGTGGCCGAGAAGAACACCAGGCCGATGCCGATCCACAACCCCAGCAGTCCATGCCAGCGCCGGGCGCGCAGGCGCGGGCTGCGGGCTTCCAACGCCTTGTCGCGCCCGCGCCGTGCAAACCACAGCACCAGACCGCCCAGCGTCGCAATCCACAGCCACGACGCCGCCAGTTCGCTGTAGTTGCGGCCCAGGTCGCCCAGCATCAGGTTGCGGTGCAGGTAGTCCAGCTTGGTCCGGAAAGGCAGCGTGCCGCTGGTGCCGTAGACGACCATGTCGCCCTGGATCTTCAGCGTGGCGGGGTCCACAAACAGCGCACGGGCTTCGGAATCGCCCATGCCGGGCTGGGTAAACATCACGCGCGTGGTTTCGCCGGGCCCCGGCGCGGGCCGGACGGCGAACAGGCGCGGACCCGGTCCGACTTGGCTTTGCGCTGCCTGAACCTGCGCCGCGAGGGGCTGCGCCGCGCCACTGGAAGTGGTGCGCAACTGGTCTGCGTAGATGAGGTTTTCCAGTTGCGGGGTCAGTACGAACAGCGTGCCGGTCACCGCCGCGACCAGGATGAAGGGGCCGACGAACAGCCCTATATAGAAATGCAGCCGGGTGATCAGCGCGAGCAACGCGCTGCCGCTTGCCGCCCTCGGCCGCGTGGAGGCGGCCGGACTAACCAGGGTCTCAGTGGACATGATGATCTCGAAAACAACGGACGCCGCCTGCAGCAGGCGGCAATCGTGCGCTTGGCGCGCACGGCGACGGATGTCATCCGGTGATTCGAGGGGGAGCGCGCTGTCCCAGCGGCGGCCCGGCGGCCGGCATGGGCGGGCGCGGACTGTCGGTCAGTCGGGGCGCTTGCACCCACCAGCCGAGCAAGGCGGGAACCAGCGCGACGGTGGGCGGCACGAGCAGCGCAGGGTGTGCGCTCAGCCCAAACGGACATTCCTGGCCGGCGCCCACGTGCTGGGACGAATCGTGGTGCTCATGATGGCCATGGGAGGAATCGGCGTGGGCGGCGTGCGCATCGGCCCTACCCGACATGCCGGGAAACACCCCGCCGCCCGCGGCACAGAAGCCCAGTTCCAGGCGCCCCTGCTTGAGCGCCTGCGCGTCCGGCATGTACCCAACCGGCACGAACGCCCGGACCACCAGCAGAAGCAGCAGCAACAGCCGCACGAGAGTGGCGGCGCAGACTGGACGTGAGGACGGACAGGATGATCGGGTGTGCATGCGGGATTTCCGGGCGACGGCCGATTCCGTCGCCAAGCCGGCATTTTAAACATCGGGCCGCCAATCCCGGATGCTTTGCGCCGGCACGGCGCGCCCGAACAAAGGGTCACTAAGACAATTGAGAACTATTATTGCTAGAATTCCGCCTGACGCCTCCCTTAAATGGGGACCAGGCAACCCTCTTTGTCTACCGGATAGCTTTTGAATGGCCAAGCCATCGCGCTCCAAATTATGGTTTCTCGTCCACAGTTGGCTGGCCTTGCCAATCTGGATTTTCCTTTTCTTCATCTGTGCGACCGGAACCATCGCCGTCATCAGCCAGGAAATTGTCTGGCTCATCAACCCCGCCGTTCGCGCCCAGGCGCCCGATGCCGATACGCCCCGCATGGGTTACCAGGCCCTGATGGACTCCATCGCCAAACAGGAACCCGAAGCATCGGTGCAGCGCCTGTCCTGGCCTGAGGAATCGCAGTTCGCCCTGACGGCCGCCGTGGGTTATCCGGGCGCACGCTTCACCTCGATCTACGTCAACCCGTATACCGGCCACGTGCAAGGCCCGGCCTTGAACTTCGACCTGCGCCAATTCATGCGCGCGCTGCACGGCTGGCTGCTGATCCCGTTCAACAATGGCTATAGCTGGGGCTGGTATCTGGTCTCGCTGTTGTCGATTCCGATGCTGCTGTCGCTGATCACCGGCCTGGTGGTCTACAAGCGGTTCTGGCGCGCCTATTTCCAGAAGCCGCGTCTGCGCGTCGGCCAGGGCGCTCGCATTTTCTGGGGCGACTTCCACCGCCTGTCTGGTCTATGGTCGGTTTGGTTCATCCTGCTGATCTCGGTCAGCGCGATCTGGTTCCTGGCGCAGGCGATCCTGTCCGATACCGCGACCACCATTTCGACGCAGGGCGTGCCGGCTGTCGTGGCCCGCGATCAGGTGCCCACCGTCGCCACCGGCGAAACCGTCAAACGCCTGCCGCTCGACCAGATCGTTGCCATTGCCGAGCGCGAACTGCCCGGCCTGGAAACGCAGCACGTGTTCTTCCCCGGCAACGCGTATGACCCGATCACCATCTCGGGCCGCGGCGCGTATCCGCTGATGTTCCAGTACGCCAAGATCAATCCGTACAACGGGGCGGTCGAGGAAGTGCGCCGCCTGTCCGACCGCAACGGCCTGGAGTTCTTCACCGAATCCATGCGGCCGCTGCATACCGGCGACTTCGGCGGCTTCTGGCTGAAGCTGGTGTGGTTCCTGTTTGGCCTCCTGCTGACCATGATGTCGCTCAGCGGTCTTCTGATCTGGACCAAGCGCACCGCGCAAGCCACTGCCAAAGCCCTGCGCCCTGCCCGCGCAGACCGTACCGCCGCTCGCGAGGTGACCGAATGAGCAAGACCGCCACCCTGGACGCCGCCGCGGCCAAACCCAGTTTCTGGCGCCGCTGGCGTTTCCACCTGAGCGCACTGCTGCTCATCCTGCCCATCATTTATGTCCCGAAGTACTTCGACAACCTGGCGCTGTCGCGCGGGCTGATGGGGCTGGGCCAGCGCCCTGCGGGCGAGCTGGACGTGGGTCCCTGGAAGCTGAAGTTTGCCGAGTGGAAGGTCGAGCCGCCCCAGTCCGACCCCGCCGGCATGGTCAAGACCTTCACCATGGCCCAGTGCGAAGGCTGCAAGGATCAGATCCGCGCGGTCTACGTGCGCGTGGGCAAACCGCGCAGCCTGCGTGCCGCAGGTTCGATTTTCTTTGGCAGCCCGCACCGGGCCTTTGCCACCGTGCCGATCCCGCCGCGCACTGCCCCGGACGCCGAGCTCTGGGTCACCGCGGAAGGCTGGGACGGCTCGGTGCACCAGGCGGCCTGGCCGCTTGCCATGGCCTCCCCCGCCACCGTCGAGTGGCTGAAGAAACAAGGAGCATCCCGATGAATGCAATTTTCGCTAACGGCCTGCGCGCTGCCCTGCTGGGCGCGCTGCTGAGCGCCAGCGCCACCGCCCTGGCGCACAACCCCATGGCCGAATGCAAGGCCGATGGCAAGGAACAGATCCAGTGCACCGGCGGATTCTCCGACGGCAGCGGCGCCGCCGGCGTCACCATGGACGTGATCTCGTACGACGAACAGATCATCGTGCCGGGCAAGCTGGATGCCGATTCCAAGATGTCGTTCAAGCGGCCCAACGGCGAGTTCTACGTGCTGTTCGATGCGGGCCCCGGCCACGTCGTCGAGATCGACCACGTCGACATCCAGTAAGCCCCGGCCGTTCGCAGCATGTACACACAAACCATCCGACCCGCGGGCGCCGGACATGAAACGCTGGCGGTGCTGGGCGCCTGCCTGGTCATCGTCGCGGCCGCCGCGGGTTACATCGGCCTGCGTGAAGCGCCGCCCGAAAGCGCACCGCTCGCCGCCACCCAGATCGATGCGCGGCGCGACCTGACGCCCGCCGAACAAGGCATTTACGCCGACCTGCGCGTCGCCTACGAGGAAATCGGCTTCGCGCTGCAGGCCGGCGAGCCGCTGCCTTCCGTCGAAGAACTGGCCGCGCAGGGGCTGCCGCCGTTTGTGGCGGACAACAGCACCGCCGTGCGCGGCGGCCACGCCTGGCGGCTCCAACGCCAGGGCGGTAAGGCGCTGTACGTGGGCCAGACGGCCGACGCTGCACTGGCCGGATCGTTCATGCTGCGCACCGAAGACGGCCACGCCAAGGACGGCCATGGTCATGACCATGGCGGGGACACCCAGGCCGATGTCTGGCTGGCCCGCGATGCCGCGGCCCGCGTGCCCGCTGCCACCGACGACGCCGCCCTGGCCGCCGCGGGCTGGCGTCAGGTCGTCGCCCAGTTCGACGCCGGCGTGACCCGCCAGAACAAGCCCTGATCGGGCCCCTCTCCCTTCGTCTTCCGACACGAGCCTACGGATTTATGTCTGCCTTTTCGTCTTTCTCACAGCTCCTGCGCCGCTGCGCCGCGCCGATCGCCGCGCTGGCGCTGCTGGCCGGCGCGTTCGCCGTGCCCGCCCATGCCGAAGAGGCCAAGCGCCTGAAGATCGGCGTGACGCTGCATCCCTATTACAGCTACGTCGCCAACATCGTGGGCGACAAGGCCGAGGTCGTGCCGCTGATTCCGGTGGGCTTCAATCCGCACGCCTACGAGCCGCGTGCCGAAGACATCAAGCGCATCGGCACCCTGGACGTGATCGTGCTGAACGGCATCGGCCACGATGATTTCGCGGACCGCATGATCGCCGCCAGCGAAACACCGAAGATTCCCGTGATCGAAGCGAACGCGCAGGTGCCGCTGCTGGCGGCCGTGGGCATGGCCGCGCGTGGCGGCGGCGATTCCGGCAAGGTCGTGAATCCACACACGTTCCTGTCGATCACCGCCTCCATCGCTCAGATCAACACCATTGCACGGGAACTGGGCCGTATCGACCCGGCCAACGCGCAGACCTACACCGCCAATGCGCGCGCCTACGGCCAGCGTCTGCGCAAACTGCGCGCCGACGCCCTTGGTCAACTTGCAAAAGCGCCCAACGCGGACCTGCGCGTGGCCACGATCCATGGCGCCTACGACTACCTCTTGCGCGAGTTCGGCCTGGAAGTCACTGCGGTTGTCGAACCGGCGCACGGCATCGAGCCCAGCCCCGCGCAGCTCAAGGGCACCATCGAGCAACTGCGCGCGGCGGACGTCAAGGTGATCTTCTCTGAACTGAACTTCCCGTCCGCGTACGTGGAGACGATTCAGCGCGAGACCGGCGTCAAGCTGTATGCGCTGTCGCACATCTCGTATGGCGAATACAGCCCCGAGCAGTTCGAAAAGGAAATGAAGCAGAACCTGGCCACCGTGGTGCGCGCCATCGAAGAGGCCGGCGCGTGACCGGCCCCGTGACAGCCCACCCGAGCGGCGCACTGGGTCCCACGCTGACCTTCGACCACATCTCCCTGACACTCGGCCGTACCGACATCCTCAGCGACGTCGCCTTTACCGTTGCGGCCGGCAGCGTGCATGCGCTGGTCGGCCCCAACGGCGGCGGCAAGAGTTCACTGGTCAAGACGCTGCTGGGCCAGATGCCGCATCGCGGCAAGCTCAGCGTGGCGTGGCCGGGCGAGCGAGCCGGCGTCATCGGCTATATCCCGCAGGCGCTGGAATTCGATCGTGGCCTGCCCATGACCGTCAACGATTTCATGGCCGCGATGTGCCAGCGCAAGCCGGCGTTCCTGGGCCTGTCGCGCGCGAAATCGAAGGAAATCGGCGACGCGCTAGAACGCGTTGGCATGCAGGACAAACGCAACCGCCGCATGGGCGCGCTGTCGGGCGGCGAGCGCCAGCGCGTGCTGCTGGCCCAGGGCCTGGTGCCCAGCCCGTCGATGGTGGTGCTGGACGAACCCATGTCGGCGCTGGACGAAGCCGGCGTGCGCGTGTTTGAAGAGTTGCTGGACAGCTGGCGCGCGCAGCGCGTGACCGTGCTGTGGATCGAGCATGACCTGGAGGCCGTTGGCCGCCTGGCCGATCGCGTCACCGGCCTGAACCGCCAGGTGCTTTGCGACGGCCCGCCCGCGCAGGTGCTGACGCCCGACCGCCTGCTTGCGCTCTTTTCAACCCGGCCGCGCGTTGGCAATCAGCCGCAGGAGCGCGCCGCATGAACGCCTTTTTCGACAACTTGCGCCCGCTCATTCAGAGCGCGGCGGAATCCGGCGTGCTGCCGGAATCGCTGGCCTTCGGCTTCGTCATCAACGCCCTGCTTGCGGGCCTGATCATCGGACCGGTGCTGGGCGGCCTGGGCACGCTTGTCGTGGTCAAGCGCTTTGCGTTCTTCTCGGAAGCCGTCGGCCATGCCGCGCTGACCGGCGTCGCAATCGGCATCCTGCTGGGCGAGCCCTACACCGGCCCGTACGGCAGTCTGTTCAGCTATTGCCTCATCTTCGGCATCCTGCTCAATTTCCTCAGCAATCGCACGCGCCTCACGCCTGACACGCTGATTGGCGTGTTCCTGTCGGTGTCGCTGGCGCTGGGCGCAAGCCTGTTGCTCGTGCTGTCAGGGCGCATCAACATCCACATCCTGGAAAACGTGCTGTTCGGCTCGGTGCTTACCGTAAACAGCAACGACCTGTCGGTTCTGACGTGCGTGGCGATTCTGGCGCTGGCGCTGACCCTGCCGAACTACAACCGGCTGATGCTGGCCAGCTTCAATCCGCAGCTCGCCGCCGTGCGCGGCGTGCCCGTCAAGGCCATGGACTATCTGTTCGTGATCCTGGTGACCCTGGTCACGGTGGCCTCGGTCAAGGTGATTGGCGCCATCCTGGTCGGCGCGCTGCTGGTGATTCCGGCGGCCGCGGCACGGATGCTGGCGCAGTCGCTCAAGGGCTTTTTCACGATGTCGGTGCTGTTTGCCCTGGTCAGCACGCTGGCCGGCATCATGTTGCCCATCGAGCTGGAACTGCCGATACCTTCCGGCGCGGCCATCATTCTGGTCGCGGGTGTTCTGTTTGCGATCTCGGCCCTGGCACGCGGCCTGGTCCCTGGTCTGAAAGGAAATGCAGCATGAGTTTGAAGTCAGTCACCCTGCGCCGCGCCGCCTTGGCGGTGGCATTGGCATCCTCGCTGGGCGCCGCCTTCACGGCGCAGGCCCAGGAAGCCGCCAAATCCGGCCGCGCCGCGCGCGCCGCGCAGCCTGAAGCCGCCGCCACAGGCAGCGTCACCGTGCTGGCCGCGCATCCCGTCGTATTTGCGCTGACCGACAGCCTGGCCAAAGGCAGCGCCATCCGTGTGGAGCGGGCCGCGCCCGCCAACCTGCCGGCCACCCGGCTCACGTCGTATTTCAGCGGGCGCGGCGGCGCTGCGCTGCAAAAGGCTGCCGCATCGGCTGACGCTGCCGTCGGCCTGCGCTCCATCTGGCCCGACGATCCGCTCTACGCCAACGCGCGGCGCACCAACATCCGCATCGTGGAAATCGACGCCGCGCGTCCGCTCGATGGCGCGCTGAATGGCATCGCCCTGCAAAGCGACACGCGGCCTGGCGGCCAGTTTGCCGCCTATCCGTGGCTCAGCATCGTCAACCTGGGACGCATGGCCGATATCGTTGCCGCCGATCTGGGGCGCCTGTCCCCGTCCGACGACAAGCGCATCGCCGAGAACCTGGCGCAGATCAAGCGCACGCTGGTCGAATTGAATGCCAGCAGCCAGGCCGGATTGGCGCAGGCCGAGAACGTGGCGGTCGTCAGCCTGTCCGAGCGCCTGCCCTACCTGATTGCCGAGTTCAATCTGGATTTGATCGATACGAACGCGCGCGACGACAAGGACTGGACACCTGAGACGCTGGCGGCGCTGACCGCCACACTCAAGGACAACGGTGCGGCCGCCGCGCTGCTCCATCGCGAGCCCACGCCGGAACTGCGCCAGGCCATCGAAGCCGGCGGCGCCAAGGCCGTCGTGCTGGCCACCGACGGGGCCGACCCTGTTGCCGATCTGCAGGCGAACGCCAAGCTGCTCCTGCAGGCGCTGGCGCCCGCCGCGGCACAGACCACCGCCGCGAAGTAGATCCCTTTGCAAGAACGGCGCCGGGCTAACCGGCGCCGCTTGCCGCATCGGCAATCAGTGCCGTTGCAGCGTCCTTCAGGCATTCGATCAGTTGCGCGCTGGTCGCGGGCAACCGGGCTTCCCGCAAGGTGATGATGCCGACCGGCGGCAATGCCAGGTCCAACGGCACGTCCAGGATCCGGCACAGGCCCTGGCTCTCGAAACTGCGGGCGGCCGATTTCGCCAGAAATCCCACCGCATTGCGCTCACGAATGAAGGTCAGCGTGGACAGGTAGGACGACGTTTCCATCAGATCTGACGACGGTTGCAGGCCGCGATGATGGAACTGCTGCTCCAGCTTGACCCGCAACGACGCCCACGGCGGCGGCATCACGCAGGGCAACGCCGCCAGATCCGCCCCCCCCGGCGCGCTGCGGCCTGCCACGTCGCTGCCGGGCGCCGCCACCACCACCATCGGCTCCTCGAACAACGCTTCGGCATGCAGATCGGGCGCGGCGTAGCCTGGCTCCAGCCTTCCCACGAACAGATCCAGTTCGCCCAGCCGCAACTTGGGCAGCAGATGGGTCAGATCGCCTTCTTCGATCAGGACGGTCGCGCGCGCCGACCGCAGCTTCAAGGCATGCACGGCACGCGCCAGCAGCACCGGCAGCGCGACCGCCATCGCCCCCACCCGCGTCTTGCCGGCCGCGCCGCTTGCGGCGGCGTCGATCTCATCGCGTGTGCGCTCGTACTGCGCCAGCACGCCGCGCGCAAACCGCACCACTGCCGCGCCCGCGTCCGTGGGCTCCGTGCCGCGCACGGATCGCGCAAAC
>NZ_DIEJ01000235.1:25217-37494 GCF_002418565.1 Achromobacter sp. UBA5777
GTGCCGCAGCTTCAGGTTTGAGCGGAACACGCGGTCCAGGTGCGCCATGCCAGCATCCTTACATATCAGACTTGTTATCTATCGATGCGGCAATTCTATTGGATAGTTATATATAAGCTCACGAGAATAGATCCGGGCGGCCTTGTAGCCTTGAGGGTGCTCACAAAAAAAATCACATCGGAGACAAACCATGAGGCGCATCCCCACCCCTGACCGGGACCGGCGCAGGTTTCTGGCCGGCGCCGCCTGTCTGGGCGCCATGGCCGGCGCTGGCGCGGCCGGCCTGCTGGCCCCCGGCCTGGCCCGCGCCGCGGACTATCCGCAGCGCCCCATCACCTTCATCTGCCCCTGGCCCGTTGGCGGCACGGCGGACCAGTCCATGCGCGCGCTCTGCCAAGTGGCGTCGGGCGTGCTGGGCCAATCCATCGTGGTTGAGAACCGCGCGGGCGCCTCGGGCATGATCGGCACGAAGTCGCTGTCGCAGGCCCAGCCCGACGGCTATACCATCGGCCAGATTCCCATTTCGGTGGCGCGCTTCTCGCAATTGGGCCTGTTGCAGCTCGATCCGCGCAGCGAGCTGACTTATTTGGCCCGTACGTCGGGCCAGACCTTCGGCATCGCAGTGCTTGCCAGTTCGCCGTTCAAGACGTTGCAGGAGGTCGTGGCTTACGCAAAGGCCAATCCCGGCAAGCTGACGTACGGCCACGCCGGCATCGGCGGAGCAACGCATGTGGGCATGGAAGAGTTCGCCATGACGGCCGGCGTGCGTTTCAATGCGATTGCCTACAAGGGCGGCGCGGCCGCCTTGCAGGATGTGCTGGGCGGGCAGATCGACCTGCTGGCGGATTCAAGCTCGTGGGCGCCGCATGTCGAGGCAGGCAAGCTGCGGCTTCTTGCGACCTGGGGTGAGTCGCGCGCCTCGCGTTTCAAGGAGGCCCCCACCCTGAAGGAACTGGGCTACGACGTCGTGGTCGAGGCCCCCAACGGCATCGGCGCGCCCAAAGGCCTGGACCCCGCCGTCGAGCGCAAGCTGCGCGAGGCCTTCCGCACCGCGGTCAAGAGCGACGCCTTCAAACAGGTGGCCGACCGCATCGATGCGCCGGTGATGTACCTGGACGGGCCGGATTACCAGGCTTATGTGGCGTCGGTCTATGCGCAGGAGACCGCGCTGATCGCGCGCCTGAAACTGAAAGAAATGCTGCAGAAAGGCTGATCCCCGGTGACTTCCAATCCCTTGATCCGGCTGCATGCCAACGACAATGTGCTGGTCGCCCGGGAAGCCCTGGCCCTGGGCATGCCTATCCCGGCGCTCGGCCTGCGGGTGCGCGCGCAGGTGCCGGGCGGCCACAAGATTGCGGCCTGCCGGATTCCGGCGGGCACGCCGGTGCGCAAGTACGACGCCATCATCGGCGTGGCCGCGCGCGACATCGAAGCCGGCGAGCACGTGCACGCACACAATCTTGCGCTCGCCGACTTCGAGCGGGATCCGGGCTTCTGCCGCGATGCGCGGCCGGTCGACATCCTGCCCGAGGCCGAACGCGCGACGTTTCAGGGCTACGTCCGGGATGATGGCCGGGTGGGCACGCGCAATTTCATCGGCATCCTCGCGTCGGTGAACTGTTCGTCGACGGTGATCCACCACATCGCGGAGCACTTCACGCCCGAACGCCTCGCCGCGTTTCCCAATGTCGACGGCGTAGTGGCCTTCGCGCAGACGAGCGGCTGCGGCATGTCGTCGCCCAGCGAGCATTTCGATGTCCTGCGACGCACGCTGGCCGGCTATGCGCGGCACCCGAATCTGGCCGGCGTGCTGATCGTAGGACTTGGCTGCGAACGCAATCAGGTTTCGGCGCTGATCGAATCGCAGGATCTGGCCGGGGAC
Organism: Achromobacter sp. UBA5777; assembly: GCF_002418565.1. Classification (NCBI taxonomy): domain Bacteria; kingdom Pseudomonadati; phylum Pseudomonadota; class Betaproteobacteria; order Burkholderiales; family Alcaligenaceae; genus Achromobacter; species Achromobacter sp. UBA5777. The sequence goes on from NZ_DIEJ01000235.1 coordinate 27,100, forward strand.
GCACGGGTGCGTACGCTCGTGATGCAAGACACGGGCGGCACTCGGGCCACGATCGAGGCCGGCATCCGGACCATCGACGAGATGCTGCCGCGGGCCGATGCCGCGCGCCGCAGCTCAGTGCCGGCAAGCCACCTCAAGATCGGCCTGGAATGCGGCGGATCGGACGGCTACTCCGCCATCACGGCCAATCCCGCGCTGGGGACAGCCATGGACATCCTGGTGCGGCACGGCGGCACGGCGATCCTGTCCGAAACCCCGGAGATCCACGGGGTGGAATATCTGCTGACGCGCCGCGCGGTCACGCCGGAAGTTGGCCAGAAACTGCTGGACCGGCTGGCCTGGTGGGAAAGGTACACGGCCGGACACAACGCGCAGTTCAACGGCGTAGTCGGCCACGGCAACCAGCAAGGCGGCTTGGCCAACATCTTCGAGAAATCGCTGGGGTCCGCCATGAAAGGCGGCACGACGCCGCTGCAGGCCGTGTATGAATATGCCGAACCCATCGACCGCGCCGGCCTGGTTTTCATGGATTCGCCCGGCTACGACCCCGTCGCGGTCACCGGCCAGATCGCCAGTGGCGCCAACCTGATCTGCTTCACGACGGGCCGCGGTTCGATGTTCGGCTCCAAGCCCGCACCCACGCTCAAGCTTGCCAGCAACAGCAGTATGTATGCGCGCCTTGTCGAGGACATGGACATCAATTGCGGCGCGGTTCTCGATGGCGAGGTGGACATCGGGCAGATGGGACAACGCATCTTCGACCATATCCTGCGCGCGGCCTCGGGCGCGCCGACCAAGAGCGAAGCGCTGGGCCTGGGCAACCATGAATTTGTGCCCTGGCATCTGGGCATCGTCAGCTGACCCGTCATTTCAGGAACCTATAGGCATGCCCGCACACAACTCCTTCAAGACTGCCCTCGCCGCGCGCCAAGCCCAGGTCGGCCTGTGGCTCTCGATGGCCGACCCTTATCTGGCCGAGGTCTCCGCCACGGCAGGCTTCGATTGGCTGCTCATCGACGGCGAGCACGCACCGAACGACCTGCGCGGCACCCTGGCCGCCCTGCAGAGCGTTGCGCCCTACCGCGCCCAGCCCGTGGTGCGCGTGGTGGCTGGAGACACCGCACTCATCAAACAGATGCTGGACATCGGCGCAAAGAACCTGCTGGTGCCGATGGTCGACACCGCCGATCAGGCCCGCGCCCTGGTGGCCGCGACCCGCTATCCGCCGCAAGGCATACGCGGCGTCGGCAGCGCCGTGGGACGCGCATCACGCTGGAGCGCCCGTCAGGACTACCTGGAAATCGCCGACGACGAGATCTGCCTGCTGGTGCAGGCGGAAACGGTGCAGGCGCTGTCGAACCTTGAGGCGATCTGCCAGGTGCCCGGCGTGGATGGCGTATTCATCGGGCCGGCCGATCTGGCCGCGTCCATGGGGTATCGGGGGCGGCCCGGGCATCCGGACGTGCAAGCCGCCATCGAGCGAGCAATGCGGGTCATCATCGAACACGGCAAAGCAGCCGGCACCCTGACATCGGACCCCGCGCTGGCGCGCCGTTACCTGGATCTGGGCTGCACCTTCGTGGCGGTAGGCGTTGATGTGCTGCTATACGCAAATAGCGCCCGCCGGCTGGCGGCAAGCTTCTCTTGCGGGGACCCGAACGCCGCGGCGCCCGCCCCGTCCGCCGCCTATTGACCATCCAAAAGCCGCCGATCCGTCCTGTAATCCGGTCTTGCATGACCACGCATTCAGGCATAAATTGATCGGTACCGCTTTTCGACCGGTCATCTCGATCCCCCCGCCCGAATCGCGCGCGAAGGTTGTTTTCTATCTTTTGTTCCCCCAACAGGAGCGATGCGATGCGAGTAAAACACCTGCTTGGCCCAACGACCGTAGCCCTCTCGATGCTCTTCGGGTCGGCTGTCACGGCCGCCCCCTCGGACCCCGCCCCGATCATCACCGGCAAGCACTGGACCGATTCCGACGCCAACCTCAAGAAGGCCTATCTGCTGGGCGTGGCCAATGCGCTTGAGGTCGAACGCGCCTACCAGCAGCGCCGGGCTGTGCCGGATACCCAGACGCTGGTGCCCAAGTTCTCCGCGGGCCTTCAGAACCAGACGCTGGACTCGGTGCGCGAGACCATCGACCGCTGGTATGCCGCCAATCCGGGCCAATTGGATCGCCCCGTCATGGAGACGATCTGGTTTGAGATCGTCGTGCCTGCCACGAAGACGAAACGCACCCCCTAGGAGCCGCCATGAAGACTATCCGCACGATAGGCCTGGCCATTGCGATGGCATCGCTGGCCGCATGCACCAACATGACCAAGGAACAGCAAGGCACCGTCACGGGTGGCTTGATGGGCGCCGCGGCGGGCGCCGGCATTGCCGCCATCGCGGGGGGCAGCGCCTGGACCGGGGCCGCCATTGGCGGTGCAGCCGGCGGTATTGCCGGCAACATCCGCGGCGCGAACCAGTAAACAACGCCAGCAGACAACGCAATACCGACCTGACCCGTCACCCCCCTAACGCCGGCTCGCGTGCAAATGCCAGCCGGCGTTCTTGCGTCTGGAATGTACCTGCACGCCCGCGCCCCTGACTGACCCACCTGCTGCCTTCGTCGGCCGCCTTCGTCGCCCACCTTCGTCCCGCCCACCGCCACGGCTACCCGCTGCGGCCATAGACTGATACGCTTTGCGCCGCAACTTCACCCGGGCGATGCGGATGTTTCTTTCATGATGTACCTGCTGTGGTCCCTGCCGGCGCTGACCGTGATCGCCGCGATCGCGAGCGGGCGCGTCAATACGACCATCGCCGCGGCGCTGGGCCTGCTGGTGGCGCTGCCCATCGCCCTGCTCGTCGCGCCCGCGCCGTTCGCGCTGGCGCAACTGGCCGTTGCCCTGGAGCGCGGGCTCTGGATCGGCTGGATCATCACCCCCTACATCCTCGGCGGCCTGCTGTTCTGGCAGATGGCGGCGCAGGGCGGCATGAGCAAGGGCGCGGCGGGCGGTCCGCCGGACGCCATACGCCTCGATCCGCTCGCACGGCGCCGGCTGCTCTTCTTCGCCTGTTTCCTGGTCGGTCCGTTTGCCGAGTCCGCCACGGGCTTCGGCGTGGGCATGCTGGGAACCGTGATGCTGATCCGCCCGCTGGGCCTGAAGCCGCGCGAGATCATGGTGTTCGCGCTGCTCAGCCAGACCCTGATCCCGTGGGGCGCGATGGGCAGCGGCACGTTGCTGGCCTCGGCCTACGCGCGGGTGCCGGCCACGCAGCTTGCGCTCTACAGCATGGTGCCGGTGGCGCTGCTGATGGGGGTGTGGCTGGCGTTGTACTGGCGCACTGCCGCACGCGCGGCGTTATCCGCGCCTGCGGCCGAACTGGGGCGTGAAGCGGGCTGGATGGCCGCGAGCCTGGCCTTGCTGACGGCAGCGACCGCACTGCTGGGACCGGAAACGGCGCTGCTGGCAGCCTACGGCCCGCTGATCGTGCTGCGCTTCCTGGCGGACCGCAGGCCCGATCGCGGGCAAGCGCTGGACGCCGCACGCCGCGCCCTGCCCTACATCGCGCTCATCGCCTGGCTGGTGGCTACGCGGCTGGTGCCGGGCCTGAATCGCGGCCTTGCCAGTCTGGCGGATCTCAAGCCCTATGCGGACCTGCCGGCCTGGATGCCTTTTCTGCACGCCGGAAGCTGGCTGATCGCGGGCGCGGTAGCCATGGCTGCCTGGAAACGCCATCCGGGCGCGCTGCGGGCTCAGGCACGCGCCGCGTGGATGACAGGACGTCATGCCGTCATGTCCGTCTTTCTGTTCGCAATGATGGCCGAGGTGCTGGCGGGCGCGGGCATTTCTCGGGCGTATGCCGATGGATTATTCTCGAGCCTGCGCGACTGGACTATCCTGATCACGCCGCTTCTGGCCGGCGCGTTCGGCATTCTGGCCAACAGCGGCAATGCGCCAAACAGCCTGTTCATGTCTTCCCAGCTATCATTAGCGCTTCAGGCCGGTCTGAACGTTCCCGCGGCCGCCGCGCTGCTGCACGTCTCGGGCACGTCGATGGGGATTTTTTCGCCGGTCCGGATGTCGATTGCGGCCGGTTTGGCGCATGGACGGGGGCAAGAACGCGGCGTGTATGTTCTACTACTGCCGTTTGCCCTGGCCGCGTTCGGTATCCTGCTGTCGCTGGCGCTGCTCGTGGTCATCTCCGGGTAGAAGTTTTCAGGGCTGCTGAAAGGCCGACAACTGGCGGCGCAGCGGATACGCTCGCCGCCTCAACCTTTTTTTTGTGTAGCACATGGGACTAGAACAATTAGCCGCGATCCGGGAATTGCTTATCAAGCAGTCGCCTGACAAGGCAGGCTCGAAGAACGAATCGCGACCGCAAGGCACGGACAAGCCGCGCCGCCCGCAAGGCGCCGGCAAGGGTCCGCGTCCGCAAGGCGGCGACAAGGCAAAGCGCGCACAAGGCGGCGACAAGGGCCAGCGTGCGCCACGCCCCGAAAAGCGCGAGACGCCGGTCGATCCCGTGGTCGTCGCCATTTCGCGCCTGCAACGTCACTTTCCCAAGGCTTTCCCCAAGAACCCCGCGCCCAAGCTGCCGCTCAAGCTGGGCGTGCTGGCGGACCTGGTGCAACACGCCGAGCAGCTGCAGCTCGACGAGGCGCAGATCAAGGAAGCCGTCAAGACCTGGTGCGATGGCCGCCGCTACTGGGCCAGCATGGTCGAGGACGCGCCGCGCGTGGACCTGAACGGCGAACCCGCCGGCGCCGTGACCGCCAACGAAGCGCGTCACGCCAAGCGCATGGCATCGCGCAATGCGTCGCGCAACGCCGCCCGCGCACGGGCCGAGAAAAAGGCGCAGACGGCTGCCGAACAGACGCCGGCCGCTGACGCCGCCCCTGACACGCAACCTGCCGACGTGCCGTCCGCTGATGTGAAATCGGTGGACGTCAAAGCCGCTGAATCGAAAGCTGCGGACACCAAAGCCGGTGATGCCAAAGCTGCCGACGCCAAACCTGCGGACACTAAAGCCGCAGGCACGACGCCCGCTGACGTCACGCCGCAAGCGTCCGAATAAGCCCGCCATAAGCAATTCAGGCCTGCCGCCCNNCGTTTCCCGGCCTCGCGCAGGCCTTTCTGCATTGGCGCGGCTGTATCTAGTCTGCCTGCTCCAGCGCCGCCAGCGCCTGCTTGATGTAGCCCATGCCCTTATCCGAATAGGTCAGGGTCATGGCCTGCTGATGCCCCGCGCCGTCCATCTTCAGCAAGGACTTGCGCAGGATCTCGACGATCTTGTCTTCGTGCGCCGGGTAGAAGGCTTCGTACTGGTATTGCAGAAACACGAGGCACAGCGCGTTCTCCATGACCTGCACGTCCGGATCCTGCTTGATGCCCTGCTTCATCAGGATTGCCGCCACGCGCTCGCAATCTGCCTGCGGATAGCCTGCTTCCTTCATGATCTCCTGCGCGATGCCGGCGTGATGCCGTGCCAGCGCCTTGCGCCACGTCAGGTAGCCGATGCGCCCTTCGGGATAGCTGGCGCGCGCAATTTCCCAGCGGCCGATGTGCTGGCACCGGGACGCCAGGATCAGCGGCTCGGAAGCATCGGGCGCCAGCGTCATGACCCATTCGTGCAGCTTTTGCGCCAGAAACAGCTCCTGCGGACAGGATTCGCCTTCCCAGGTAAACGTGTTGGGATCGGCGGCGTTGTAGTCGTCGAAGCGGCGCAGAGTCTGCTGCAGGCGGTCGTTCATGGGGTGTGGTGTCTTCGGAAAGCCCGGCGTGTTTGGGCCGGAGCGGAGATTGACAGGCGCAAGCAGGCAATCATACCTGCGGCCTCGGGCGCTGTGCCGTCAAGCCGTTTCGCGCTCGCTGCCTGGCAACGCGTTATGCGCAGGCCACGCGTCTATCGCGGCAAGGCCGGCGCCGGCGTCAGCGGTCCTACCGGCATCTGGCCCGGCCGGGGCGGGATCGGCGGCAGCCAGGTCCGGGTGGGCGCCTTCAGCCCGGGTTGGTCCTGCGGCCGCGCGGGCGTTGCCGCCGGCGACGGGTAGCGGGCCCCCGGACACGAGGTGCCCAGGCAGTCCCGATTGATCTTGCCCGGGTCTACGATGCGCGGGCAATCGGTGCCCAGGCACGTATCGGGCAGGGTGCGGGCTGACGTTGGCGGGGATGGCACAGTCGGAAGCGGATCGCGCGCCAGCGCAGGTGCAGCGGCCAGCGCCGACAACGCACCCAATGCTCCCAGCACCGCGGCAAACAAAGGTTTCATTGACCGGGCTCCACGGAATCGGTCCAGGCCGAAGCCTGGACGCGATTCGAGTGTGCTCCCGAACCCCGCCCCTAGCAAGGCGGGATCCGCGCCGTTCAATCCAGGCGGATGTCGGTGCTAGCCACGACCTTGGCCCAGCGTGCGCGCTCGCTGCTGAAGAATTGCGCAAGTTCGGCCGGGCTCTTGGTGACGATCTCGGCGCCCTGCTCGTTCAACTGCGCCGTGACGTCCGGCTGGGTGACGATCTGCGCCATCAGCATCTGCAGGCGGGCCGCCACCGGGTCGGTCATGTTGGACGGGGCCATCACGCCTTGCCACGTGCCGGACTCAAAGCCCTTCACGCCCTGCTCGGAGATGGTGGGAATGTCCGGCACCAGCTTCATGCGTTCGCTCTTGGAAATCGCGATCGCGCGCAGCTTGCCCGACTTGATGTGCGGCAGCGTGGCCAGCAGCCCGTTCATGATGATCTGCGTCTGGCCGCCGATGGTGTCGGTGACCGCCTGCGAACCGCCCTTGTACGGCACGTATTCCCACTGCGCGCCGGTGGCCTGCTGAACCGCAACGGCCGCCAGGTGAGGCGCGCTGCCGATCGCGGTGACGGCGAAGTTGATGCGTTCTTTCTTGGACAGTTCGACCAGATCCTGCACGGTCTTGGCCTTCACGTCCGGATGCACGGCCAGCACGTGCGGCGAATACGCCAGCATGCCGACGGCGCGCAGGTCCTTGGACGGATCAAAGGTCAGCTTCGTGTAGACGGACGGACTGATCGCCAGCGCGCCGACGTCGCACAAGAGGACCGTGTGGCCTTCGTTCGCCGACTGCACCACCAGACCGGCGCCCAGGTTGCCGTTGGCGCCGGGCTTGTTTTCGACGACCACGGTCTGCTTGAGCACTTCGGCCAGCCGGGGCGCCAGGATGCGCGCGATGATGTCCGACGAGCCGCCGGGCGGGTAAGGCACGACGATGCGCACGGGCCGCGTCGGCCATTCCGCCGATTGGGCCCATGCCGGCACCAGGGGCGTCAGGCAAAGCGCCGCGGCGCTGCCCAGGAACTGTCTCTTGCTCGGGTTCATGCTGTCTCCACACTGTTTGGTATGTGTGTTGAAGTGTCCCGCGGCCTGGTGAGGCCGCGGTGGGGATGTGCCTATGCCGCGCCGCGGGTCTCCACGTACAGGGCATAGAGCGAATGGCTGCTCGCCATGAAGAGGCGGTTGCGCTTGGCGCCGCCAAAGCAAAGATTGGCGCAGCGTTCCGGCAGGCGGATGTGGCCGATGGCCTTGCCCGCGGGGTTGAACACCATCACGCCGTCCAGGTCCTCGGCTTTGGCGTCGGGCGAGCCGTTGCTGCCCCAGCCGCACCACAGGTTGCCGGCCTCGTCGCACTTGATGCCGTCGATGGCGCCGGGTCCTTGCGCGTCGACGTGAAGGCGCTTGTTGGACAACGCGCCGTCCGCGCCCACATCAAAGGCCCAGATCACGCGATTGGGCTGGTGACGCGATTCGACGATGTACAGCACTTTCTCGTCGGGCGAAAAGCACAGGCCGTTGGGACCGGCCAGGTCGGCAAGCGCCAGCGTCACGTGGCCGTTGGCGGGATCGATGCGATAGACGGAGTGCGGCAGCTCGGGCGTGGCCTTGTCGCCTTCCCAGTGCCCGCCGATGCCGAAGGGCGGATCGGTGAACCAGATGGCGCCGTTTCGCTGGCACACGATGTCATTCGGCGAATTGAACGGCTTGCCGTCGAAGCGGTCCGCCAGCACCGTGATGCTGCCGTCATATTCCGTGCGTGTGACGCGGCGCGTCAGGTGTTCGCAGGCCAGCAGGCGGCCCTGGCGGTCCCGGGCGAGCCCGTTGCTGAAGTTGGACGGATGGCGGAACACGCTGGTTTGGCCTGTGGTTTCGTCCCAGCGGATGATGCGGTTATTGGGGATGTCCGAGGCGAGCAGATAGCGCCCGTCGCCAAACCACACCGGACCTTCCAGCCAGCGAAAGCCGGTCGCCAACTGTTCCACGCTGCTGCTGTAGATGCGGTACTTGGCGAATTCCGGGTCCAGAATCCGGACGGAGGGATCCGGGTAGCGCTGCTGCGGGGTGAAGCTGAAAGACTGCGCGTGCACCAGACTGGCAGGGGCCAGTGCAAGCGCGGCGCCCAGCAGCCGGCGCCGGCCGGCCTGGACTTGCGGGTCAATTTCCATCGGCTGTCTCCTCTCGGTGGTTTTATTCTGCGATGGCGCTAGGGATGGGTCGGGCCCCCGTTCAGGTCACGGGGCCCGGGTTGAACAGCGCCAGGGCGTTGTGCAGCTTGAGTTTTTCCGCACAGGTCTGCTTCTTGCCGCTGGCCACGTCCAGCATCATCTGAAAGAGCTGCCAGCCCACTTGCTCGATCGAGGCCTGGCCGGTGGCGATGACGCCGGCATCCACGTCCATCAGGTCGTGCCAGCGGCGCGCCAGCGCCGAGCGCGTGGCGACCTTGATGACCGGCACCTGCGCCAGCCCGTAGGGCGTGCCGCGGCCGGTGGTGAAGATGTGCAGATTCATGCCGGCAGCCAGTTGCAACGTGCCGCAGATGAAGTCGCTGGCGGGCGTGGCCGCAAAGATCAGGCCCTTGCGCGTCAGACGGTCGCCCGGCGACAAGACGCCATGAATCGGCGAGGAACCCGACTTGACGATCGACCCCATGGCCTTTTCGACAATGTTGGACAGGCCGCCCTTCTTGTTGCCGGGACTGGTGTTGGCGCTGCGGTCGGCCATGCCGCGCTGCAGGTACGCGTCGTACCAGGCCATTTCGCGGATCAGCGCGTCCGCGACTTCGGGCGTTTCGGCGCGGGCAGTCAGCTGGTCGATGCCGTCGCGTACCTCGGTGTTCTCGGAGAACATCACGGTGCCGCCGGCACGCACCAGCAGGTCAGTGGCAAAGCCGACGGCGGGATTGGCCGTCACACCGGAAAACGCATCGCTGCCGCCGCACTGCACGCCGACGGTCAGGTCCGACACCGGGCAGGTTTCGCGCTGGCGGGCGTTGAGCTTCTGCAAATGGCGCTCGGCGGTGCGCATGATGAGCTGGATCATCGAATCGAAGCCGATGTTCTCTTCGTCCTGCAGGACGATGGTGTCCACGCCGTCGCCGCCCATGCCCTCGCCGGCACGGATGGGAATGGCGGTGGGCGCCAGCAGGCGCTCCGGCTGCAGCTTTTCACAGCCCAGGCTGACGACCATGGACGTGCCGCCGAAATTCGGGTTGCGGGCGATGTTGTGCAGCGTGCGGATGGGAATGGCCGCGCCGGGCGCGTCGATGGCCACGCCGCAGCCGTAGGTGTGCTCGATGCCCACCACGTCGTCCACGTTCGGGTACAGCGGCAGCAGTTCGCGGCGGATGCGCGCGACCGCGTGCTCGACGACGCCCTGCACACACTGCACCGTGGTGCTGATGGCAAGAATGTTGCGCGTGCCGACGGTGCCGTCCGCGTTGCGGTAGCCCTGAAAGGTGTAGCCCTCGAGCGGCGGCAGCGGCGCAATCCGCGTGGAGACCGGCAGGTCTTCCAGCGTGCGGGCCGTCGGCATCGTAGTGACGCGCTCGTTGATCCAGCTGCCGCGCGGCAGCGCCTTGGCGGCATAGCCGACCACCACGTTGTAGCGCCTGACCTCGTCGCCCTCGGCCAGATCGGTCAGGGCAACCTTATGCCCTTGTGGCACGGCGTCGACCAACTGAAGCCCATCGGGCAGAACGGTTCCCGACGGCAACCCGCCATCGTTGGCCACGATGGCGACGTTGTCGTCGGGATGAATCTTGATGAGAACGGGCGCCTGCTCGACTGCAACCTGCATGATGAATCCTTTAGCCTGATGGATGCCCCGCTGCGGGCACCGTACGTTATCGTACAACCAAGAGAATATCGCTGAAAGGCTTCAGAAAGGAATTTCGGGTTTCCCCTTGTAAATGCCGCGCCACATGGGGACACGCCTTGAATCCGGCAAATTGATGTTGTACGATGACTCACCTTTTACCACCGCATCCCGTTCGCAAGCACCAACCTTTCGCCTGCGACGGCCATTTAGGGATGAGCGCAACATGACGACTCCGCAAGAACTCAAGGCCATTGTTTCGGAAGGTTTGCTTTCCTTCCCCGTGACC
>NZ_DIEJ01000236.1:0-6257 GCF_002418565.1 Achromobacter sp. UBA5777
CGCCGCCGCGCGGCGACGGCCCCCCCCGCCTGACCGCGCTGGTGTTCGACCGCAAGATCGACGAAACGCCATGGGACGCGCCGGACGCCGACGCGCCCACGGCGTCCATCAGCCTGCCCGTACCGCGCATGACCGAGCCCGCCTACGTGCGCCAGATCGACGCCATTCGCGGCCTGATCCGGGACGGCGAGCTGTATCAGGTCAATTTCACGCAGCCGCTCGACGTCGGCTTCCAGGGCGATCCGGCCACGCTGTACCGCCGCATCGCCACGCGCAATCCGGTCGCCCACGCGGCCTATATCCAGGACGGCGATCGCACGGTGCTGTCGTTTTCGCCCGAGCTGTTCGTGCGGCGCGACGGCCCGCGGCTGACGACCCGACCCATGAAAGGCACCGCCCCACGCCATGCCGATCCGGCCGAGGACGAACGCCTGGGCCAGGAGCTGCTGGCCAGCGACAAGAACCGCGCCGAGAACCTGATGATCGTGGACCTGCTGCGCAACGACCTCGGACGGGTTGCCGAGCCGGGTACGGTGAAGGTCGAGGCGCTGTTTTCGTTGGAGCGATACCCCACCGTCTGGACCATGACGTCCACCGTGTCGGCCACCGCGCCGCACGCCACGCTGTCGGACGTGCTGCACGCCCTCTTTCCCTGCGGATCGATCACCGGCGCGCCGAAAGTGGCCGCCATGCGGCGTATCCGGCAGATGGAAACCGCCCCGCGCGGCCTGTATTGCGGCAGCATCGGCTGGCTGGCCCCGGATGGCGACTTCTCGCTCAACGTCGCGATCCGCACGCTGGTCCTGGACCAGCAGGGTCACGGCGTCTACAGCGTCGGCGGCGGCATCGTCTACGATTCGGACCCCGCTGGCGAATGGCAGGAATGCCACTGGAAGGCCCGCATCCTGCGCGCCTGACGGCGCAAACCTCACGGCCGGTAGTAGCATAGAGCGCGGCGCGGCCCCGCCTAGGCGGCCCCGCCTTATTCCAGGAGAGTCCCATGCAACCCGAATTGATCGAGACCATCCTGGTTGAAGCGACCGGCAACGTGCCGCTGCTGACGCGCCACCTCCACCGCCTCGAAGCGTCATGCAAGGCGCTGGGCTATGTCTGGGGCGGCCGCGATGTCGAAGGCGACATCCTCGTCGCCGTCATGTCCCTGGGCTCCGCCGGCCCCCACCGCCTGCGCCTCCTGGTCGCGCGCGATGGCAGCCGCCACATCCAGACCGCCGTCCTGCCGCCCCTGCCCGCACACCAGGAAGTCATGCTGGCGCCCGAGGCGCTGCGCTCCTCCGAACCGCTGCTGCGCTACAAGACCACGCACCGCCCCTGGTACACCAAAACGATCGAATGGCTGCCGTCGCACCCGCACATTTTCGATCTGGTCTATCTGAACGAACGCGGCGAACTCTGCGAAGGCAGCCGCAGCAACGTCTATCTGCGCATGGACGACGCCTGGTACACCCCGCCCGTGGACAGCGGCTGCCTGCCCGGCGTGCAGCGCGCGCAACTGCTCGACACGGGCAAGGCAAAGGAACGCGTGCTGACGCTGGCCGACCTGCACGCGGCCGACGAGATCCGGTTGTCGAACGCGCTGCGCGGATGGTTCACCGTGACATTCCGCGACGCCTGACAGCCGGTCCTGATCGCTGACACTCAATCCGCGAACACATCCACCACCACCTGCCGGAGCCACTGGTTGGCGGCCTCTCGGTGGTTGCGGGCGTGCCAGAACACGTTGATGACCGACTCCGGGATCTTCACCGGACAGGGCGCGGCCGCCAGGCCGAACGGGCCGCACGCGCAGTCGGCAAAGCGCTGCGGCACCACCGCGATCATGTCGGTGGCCTGCAGCACCGGCCCCACCGCCATGAAGTGCGGCACCGTCAGCCGCAGCCGGCGGCGGATGCCCGCGCGCGCAATCACCTCGTCCACCACACCGTGGCCCGTACCCTCGGACACGATCGCCACGTGTTCGGCCGCGCGGAACTGCCGGGCCGACACCCCCGAGCGCGCCAGCGGGTGGTCCTGCCGGAAGATGCACACATAGGGCTGACGAAACAGCCGGCGCTGAAAGAACCCGCCCTTCAATCCGGGCAAAAAGCCCATCGCCAGATCCATGCGGCCCCGCTCCATCTCGTCACGCACGTCGATCGACGTCGTGCGCACCGTGCGGATGGTCACGCCCGGCGCGACCTGATCCAGCGCCCGCATCAGGCGCGGCAGGAAGTAGGTCTCGCCCACGTCGTTCACGCCGATCACGAACGAACGCTCACTGCGCGCCGGATCGAACGCCACGCGCGCGTTCAGCGTGCCTTGCAGCGCGGCCAGCGCATCGGCGATCGGCTGAGCCAGGCTCTCGGCATACGGCGTCGGCACCATGCCGCGCGAGGTCCGCAGGAACAACTCGTCGCCCAGCAGCTTGCGCAACCGGCTCAGCGCATTGCTGACGCCCGGCTGCGAAATCCCCAGGCTTTCCGCCGCCGCCGACACCCGGCCATGCTTGTGCAATTCATTGAAGACGACGAGCAGATTCAGATCCACGTCTTTCAGGTTCATGCGGCTGTCTCCACCAATATTGATTCTGGTGATTTATGTAATAAGCGAGATTCTATTTATTAATTTGGCGCCCTGCCCGAAGATGCGGAAAAACGCCTGCGCCCATGCCGCGCAAGGCGCTGCCCGGTCGCCGCGCGGCCAGCTGAAAAATGGAGACAAATCATGCGCGTCCGCACGCATCGCATCGCCACGTCCTGTAGCGGGGGCCGTCCATGAACGCCCCCGAACACCCCGTCCAATTCATCCCGCCCTGGCAAGGCGACGGTTCTCATCGCATTCCGTTCGGCGTCTACACCGACGCCGCGCTGCACCAGCGGGAACTGGAGCGCTTCTTCTACCAAGGCCACTGGAGCTACGTCGGCCTCGAGGCCGAAATCCCGAATCCCGGCGACTTCAAACGCACGGTCGTGGGCGAGCGGTCCGTCATCCTGCTGCGCGACAACGATGGCGAAGTGCGCGTCGTGGAGAACGTCTGCGCCCATCGCGGCGTGCAGTTCTGCCGCGAACGCGCCGGCAACCGCACCGAGTTCGTCTGTCCGTACCATCAGTGGAATTACGACCTGCAGGGCAACCTGATCGGCGTGCCCTTCCGCCGCGGGGTCAAGCAGGACGGCAAGGTCAACGGCGGCATGCCGCCCGACTTCAAGCCCGAGGACCACGGCCTGACAAAACTGGCGGTCGCCTGCCGCAACGGCGTCGTCTTTGCGTCCTTCGACCACGACGTCGAGCCGCTCGAAGACTACCTGGGCCCCGACATCGCGCATTACTTCGACCGCGTCTTCGACGGTCGCGAACTGGTGATCCACGGCTACAGCCGCCAGCGCATTCCCGGCAACTGGAAGCTGATGCAGGAGAACATCAAAGATCCCTATCACCCCGGCCTCCTGCACACCTGGTTCGTCACCTTCGGCCTATGGCGCGCGGACAACCGGTCCGAACTGAAGATGGACCGCCATTTCCGCCACGCCGCCATGATCTCCACGCGCGGCCAGGGCGGCAAAAGCACCGTCACTAGCGGCGTGTCCAGCTTCAAGGAACAGATGTCGCTGAACGACGACCGCTTCCTGGACATCGTGCAGGAACCCTGGTGGAACGGCCCCACCGCCGTGCTCATGACCCTGTTCCCCAGCGTCATCATCCAGCAGCAGGTGAACTCGCTGTCCACCCGCCACATCCAGCCCGTCGGCCACGACGCCTTCGACTTCGTCTGGACCCATTTCGGCTTTGCCGACGACACCCCCGAAATGACCCAGCGCCGCCTGCGCCAGGCCAACCTCTTCGGCCCCGCCGGCTTCGTGTCCGCCGACGACGGCGAAGTCATCGAATTTTCGCAATCCGGTTTCGAACAAAAGCCCTGGCACCGCAGCGTCGCCGAACTCGGCGGCAAGACCGCCGAAAACACCGACCACATGGTCACCGAAACGCTGATACGCGGCATGTACGCGTACTGGCGCCGCGTGATGGAGGCGTGACATGCTGGACTTTCCGCGCTACTACCAGCTCACCCGCCTGTACACCGACTACGCCGCCGCGCTGGACGCCGGCGAATGGGAAAAGTGGCCCGACTTCTTCACGGAAGACTGCGTCTACAAGGTGCTGCCACGCGAAAACTACGAACGCGGATTTCCGCTGGCGACCATGGCATTCGAGAGCCGCGGCATGCTGAAGGACCGCATCTACGGCGCCACCGAAACCATCTTCCACGACCCCTACTACCAGCGCCACGTCGTCGGCGCCCCCCGCGTGCTGCTGGCGCAGGACGACCGCATCGAGTCCGAAGCCAACTACGCCATCTTCCGCACCAAGCCCAGCCAGCTCACCACCGTCTTCAACGTAGGCCGCTACCTCGACGTGATCCGCCAGACCCCCGACGGCCTCAAATTCGAATCGCGGCTGTGCATCTTCGACAGCGAGCTGATCCCCAACTCGCTGATCTACCCCATCTGACCCGGAGACGAACAATGACTGTGCAATGGACAAAGGCGATTGAACGCGATGAAGTCCCCGAAGAAGACGTCATCGCCGTAGAGGCAGGCGGAAAAGAAATCGCGCTATACGGCGTGAATGGCGAGGTCTACGCGACCGACAACCTCTGTACGCACGGCAATGCCAGACTGTGCGACGGCTTCCTCACCGGCCACGAAATCGAATGCCCGCTGCACCAGGGCCGTTTCGACGTGCGCGACGGCCGCGCCCTGTGCTCGCCGCTGCGGGAGAATATCGCGACTTATCCCGTGCGGATCGAGGATGGCGTCGTGTTCGTGGCGCTTTGATTTATTTGAGCGTCGGGCCAGGCGGCGACGGCGCGTCTGGCCATTGAAGCACCGCGGCGCTCAAGCATTGAGGCGCCGCCGCCCCAGCGGCCCTCAGACCGCCAGCCGCAACGCCTCGTTCGCCGCAGCCATACCCATGGCGGCGGTCACGGTAACCACAGACCCATAACCCGCGCACGACAAACCTTGCGGCGCCAGCGTCATCCCCGACGCGCCCATGTCGTCCTCGCCCTCGACCGGCCGGGTCCACGCATCCGGCAAGATCGCAGGCTGGTCGAACCACAACGCATGCACGCCCATCTTCGGCACCCGCTTGAGCGCCTTGCCGTTCTTGTCCGACGCCCGCGGAAACCCATGCTCGCGCCGCAACTTGTTGCGCAGCTTGGACAGCAACGCATCATTGACCGCCCCCGACAGATCCCCCGCCCGCAACGCCAACGGATCCGTCTTCCCGCCCGCGCCGCCACACAGCAGCATCGGCACGCCCAGCTTGCGCGCGTGGAGAATCATCGCGATCTTCGCGGCGGCCTGATCCGTGCAATCGATGATGACCGTATAAGGCCCCGGCAACACCTCGCCCACGTTCTCCGGCGATACGAAATCGTCCACCCGCGTGATCCGGCATTCCGGATTGATCGCCAACACCCGTTCAGCCATCGCATCCACCTTCGACTGCCCCAGCGTCGAACTCAACGCATGGATCTGCCGATTGACGTTGGACTCGGCAATGTGATCCAGATCGATCAACGTCAACGCCCCCACCCCGCACCGCGCCAGCGCCTCGACGGTCCACGACCCCACGCCGCCCAGGCCGGCGACGGCAACGTGGGCATTGCGGATGCGGGAGGGCGCGTCAGGACCATAGAGACGCGACAGCGCGCCGAAACGACGGTCGAGATCGGCGGGTTCAGGAATGAGTTCGGGCGAGTTCATGGAGCGCATTTTATGGCAGCGGCCGCCAGCCTACCCGCCCAAGTCACGCGGACAAGGTGTCTGACACCCTGCGGAGACTGCCGTCATGCCGCGGATGTGCCTCAAGGGTGTCAGACACCGGCGCACTTTTCGCCACCCGTCCAGAACCCAGAGGGACCCACGGACAGGGTGTCAGACACCGGAGGCAACAGACACCGGAGGCAACGTACCGCCGCCCACCGCAAGCGCGAAGCGTCATCCCCCGACGCAAGACACCGCGTAAGCGCCCGGAGGCCGCCCGCGCGGCCAACCGGGCGCGGGCCCCGCAAACCGCTTCAAACATGCGCAAGCGCAGGCAAGAACCTTAAAAACCCAGCCCGCCCCAGCCCGCGCCAAGCTGAATCCACCCGAGCCCGGCGTGGCGTCGGCCTGGGGTGCGCGGGGCGTGTAGATGCGCCCGACGGAATCCGAAGGCAGCCGCCGCAGGCGGCAACGAGATTCTATGGTCTTGGT
>NZ_DIEJ01000234.1:0-12921 GCF_002418565.1 Achromobacter sp. UBA5777
GCGCCGACGCCGCGGCGGCCTTCGCGGCGCAGGGCGGCGTGGCCTGCGCCCGCCTGGCGGACATGGCGCAGGCCTGCGAGATCGTGGTCAGCGTGGTCGTCAACGCGCAGCAGACCGAGTCGGTGCTGTTTGGCGACGGCGGCCTTGCCGCCGCGCTGCGGCCCGGATCGGTATTCGTCATGTGCTCCACCGTGGATCCCAACTGGTCCGTGGCGTTGGAAGGGCGCCTGGCCGAGCAGGGCATCCTGTATCTGGACGCGCCCATCTCGGGCGGCGCGGCCAAGGCGGCCGCCGGCCAGATGACCATGATGACCGCCGGCAGCGCGGCCGCCTACGAGGCTTGCGGGTCAGTGCTGGAATCGATGGCGGGCAAGGTCTATCGCCTGGGCGACCGCGCGGGCGCGGGCAGCAAGGTCAAGATCATCAACCAGTTGCTGGCCGGCGTGCACATCGCGGCCGCTGCCGAGGCCATGGCCCTGGGCCTGCGAGAAGGCGTGGACGCCGATGCCTTGTATGAGGTCATCACGCACAGCGCAGGCAACAGCTGGATGTTCGAGAACCGCATGCCGCACGTGCTGGCGGGCGACTACACGCCGTTGTCCGCCGTGGACATCTTCGTGAAGGACCTGGGGCTGGTGCTGGATACCGCAAGACATACGCGGTTCCCGCTGCCGCTCGCGTCCACCGCGCACCAGATGTTCATGCAGGCGTCGTCGGCCGGCCATGGCCGGGAAGACGACAGCGCCGTGATCAAGATTTTCCCGGGCATTTCCCTGCCGGAGGCCAAATGACGATCAAGCTGGGCTGCATCGCCGACGATTTCACGGGCGCCACTGACTTGGCGAACAATCTGGTCCGCGCCGGCATGCGCACGGTGCAGACCATCGGAACGCCGGGCGAGCCGCTGCGGGACGACGCGGACGCCGTGGTGGTCGCCTTGAAGACCCGCACGCTGCCGCCCGACGAAGCCATCGCGCAATCGCTCGCAGCGCTGCAGTGGCTGCGCGCGCAAGGGGCGGAACAGATCTACTTCAAATACTGCTCCACCTTCGACAGCACGCCGCAGGGCAATATCGGGCCGGTCACGGATGCGCTGATGACGAGCCTGGGCACGTCCTTCACCATTGCGACACCGGCCTTTCCCGACAACAAGCGCACGGTGTTCAAGGGCTATCTGTTCGCGGGCGATGTGCTGCTTAACGAATCCGGCATGCAGCATCACCCGCTGACGCCGATGACAGACCCCAACCTCGTGCGGGTGCTGGCGGCGCAAACGTCGCGCCGGGTGGGCCTGATCGATTACAGCGTGGTCGCTCGCGGTCCGGCTGCCATTCGCGACCGCATCCAGGAATTGATGTCGCAGGGCATCGAGATCGCCATCGTCGACGCCGTATCCAACGACGACCTGCTGGCACTGGGGCCGGCGCTGCACGGCATGCCGCTGGTGACGGCCGGTTCCGGCGTGGCCATCGGACTTCCCGGCAACTGGGGGCTGGCTGCCGCAAGTTCCACCGGCGTGGTGCGCGCGCAAGGCTTGCAGGCCGTCGTGGCGGGCAGTTGCTCTGCCGCGACGAACGCGCAGGTGGCGGCCTTCATTGAAAGCGGCCGGCCCGCGCTGGCGCTGGATCCCATGAAGCTGGCCGCTGGCGAGGACGTGGCGGGGCAGGCGCTGGCCTGGGCCGAGCCGCGCATGCAGGACGGCCCGGTGCTCATCTATTCAACGGCGCAACCTGACGCCGTAAGGCAAACCCAGGGCGCGCTGGGCGCCAGCCAGGCGGGCGCCATGATCGAAGCGGCAATCGCGCGCATCGCAGCCGGATTGGTGGAGCGTGGCGTACGGCAACTGATCGTGGCGGGCGGCGAGACATCGGGCGCCGTGGTGCAGGCGCTGGGCCTGGAGCAGATCACGATCGGCGACCAGATTGATCCGGGCGTGCCGTGGTGCGCCGGTTACGCGCCCGTGGCGCAGGCCGACATCAGCATCGCGCTGAAATCCGGCAACTTCGGCAGCCGGGATTTTTTCACGAAGGCGTTTCGCTAGCGGCCTGTGTGGGCCGCAGAAATTCAGGCAGGCTCAGCGGTGCGCCTGGCTCAACCGCTTGGCGGCATTGACCATGTGAATGCGGGCGGCTTCCCGGGCGCCGTCCACATCCTTGCGCCGGATGGCCTCGACGATGGCGATGTGTTCCTGCAATACGTCGCGCATCAGATTTGCATGGCGCGCCTCGTTGCCGCGGGTGACGCGCGTGGCGGCTTCCAGGAACTGGCTGACGAACGCAAGGGTGGTCAGAAAGTACGGGTTGCCCGTGGCGCGCGCGATGCTGCGGTGAAAGGCCACATCTTCCTTCACGCCGTCTCCGCCGTTGTCCACGGCCTGCGAGATCGCGGCCAACGCCGCGTCGATCTCCACCATGTCCTGCTTCTTGCGGCTGGGGGCGGCTTGCCCCGCCACTTCGGTTTCCAGGGCCCGGCGCAGATCCACGATGTGCAGCACGGCCTCCAGCGACGAGAGCTCGGCTGCGTCGATCCGCAGCGCCCGGTTGCCAGTGTGCCCGGTGACGAAGACGCCGCTGCCTTGCCGGGCTTCGACCACGCCGTCCTGGCGCAGCCGCGACACGGCTTCGCGGATCACCGTGCGGCTGACGCCAAACTGTTCGGCCAGCGCGGATTCCGTGGGCAGCTTTTCACCGGGCAGCACGCGTCCTTCGTCGATCTCGGCGAGCAGACGCTTGGCGACCGTGTCGGTCAAGGTGGGAACAGCGGGAAGTCGGGGAAACGCCATGGACGGGGAGTTGGGGGAGAAACAAAAAGGCCCGTCTCGACGTCATCGGCGGGGCCATCGGCAATAGTAACCCGGTCTATCGGCGGGTTCGCCTAGGTGCCGTCGGCATACGAGGACGCCGCCTGCGCATCCCGCAGGCAATCCATGAAGCATTGCGCCGCTGGCGTGGGGGGCGAGTCGGCACGCGTCAGAACCGACACGCGCGCTGCGGGCAGTGGATGATCCAGACGAACCATGCGTAACCCGCGCGGCAGCAATTGGTGGTCGAAAAGATTGCGCACGAAGATGCCCAGGGCGTCGCTCTCGGCGATGATCGCCAGCGCCACCGCGATGGACTGGCAGGGAATCACGTCGCGCGGGGGCGGCAACCCATGCGCATCGAACGCCAGCCGCAGCAGGTTCGCGGGCGCCTGGATGTTGCCCGGCAGCAGCCATAGCGCATCATGCAGCTCGGCCAGCGTACGCGCACCGCGCAGCGGATGGCCCGCGCGCGCGCCCACCGCCAGCGGGAGCGTGAACAGCGTGGTCCGCGCAAACCCGTCGTCGATGTCGCCGTCGTATTCGGTCTGCACCAGGAAGTCGTAGCGGCCGGATTCCAGCTGCTCGTGGCTGTAGGGCGGCGCGACCTCGTTGAAGGCCACCGAAACGCGCGGCATGCGTGCGCGAAACGCAGCCAGCGCGGCGGGCAGTACCGTCAGCGCCGCGGAACTGATGGCCAGGTTCAGCGTGCCGCCCTCGCCGTCGCGCATCTGGCCGATCTCCTCTTGCGCGCGGCGCGCTTCCTGCAAGATCAGCACGGCGCGCTTGTACAGTGCTTCCCCGTACGTGGTCAGTTCCACCCCCTTGACGCTGCGGCGCACCAGCTCCGCGCCCACACTCTGCTCCAGCTCGCGCAGGCTGCGGGTGGCGGCGGGCTGGGTGACAAAGAGCGCCCGCGCCGCGGCACGGATGCTGCGATGCTCGGCAATCAGCACAAAGGCGCGGAGTTGGCGCAGGTTCATGGGCAATTCGTTCCGGATTGGGCGGGCAGGGCTATAAGCAAAAGTGCTCATCGCGACAAAAATACTGTCTTTTGCTTATCGTGCGCCATCCGTATATTCACGGCGGTGGGGCGCGCAAAGCGATCCGGACGCACGGACCGGCGGCCCCGCACCGGACATCAAGGGGAAAACAATGTCTATTGCCATCGCCGCAGCCGGCGGCCCGGGGTTGTACACGCCGTCGATGCGCCGCCGCGTCATTGCCGGCACCACCATCGGCAACGCGCTCGAGTTCTTCGACTTCACCGTCTTCACCTTCCTGATGCTGGTGATCGGGCCGCTCTTCTTTCCCGCGGCATCCGGCTACGGGCAGCTGCTGCTGACCACCGCCACCTTCGGCGTGGGCTTTCTGATGCGGCCCGTGGGCGGCATGCTGATCGGCTCGTACGCGGACCGGCACGGCCGCCGCGCGGCAATGACTCTGACGCTGTGGCTGATGGGCCTGGGCTGTGCGCTCATCGCCGTGGCGCCGACCCACGCGCAGATGGGCGTGCTGGGACCTGTGCTGATGGTGCTGGCGCGGCTGATCCAGGGCTTCGCGGCGGGCGGCGAGGTCGGTGCCTCGACCACGCTGCTGGTGGAACACGCGCCGCCCGGCAAACGCGGCTTCTATTCGAGCTGGCAGTTCGGCAGCCAGTCGCTCGGCGTGATGTTGGGCGCGCTGACCGTGGCGATCCTGACGGCGGCGCTGACCCGCGAAGAAATGCAGGCCTGGGGCTGGCGGGTGCCGTTCGTGATCGGCATTCTGACGGTGCCGGTGGGCGCCTACATCCGCCGCAATCTGGAAGAGACGCTGGAACCCGCGCCTGCCGCCGGCGCCAGAACGGCCGCCGCCGGCCACCAGCCGCTGCGCCGCGTCTTTGCCGACTACAAGCTCACAATCGTCAAAGGCATCCTGCTCGTGATCGGCGGCATGGTGTGCGCGCAGATCATCGGCTTCTACATGCCGGCTTACGCCACCAAGGAACTCGGCCTGCCGGCCACGTCCACGCTGTTTGCCAGTGTCGTGCTGGGCGCGATCGGTTTCGCGCTGGCGCCGTTCGTCGGCATGCTGGCGGACCGCGTGGGGCGCAAACGGGTGATCTTCTGGTCGCGCGCTGTGACGGTCTGCGTGCTGCTGCCGTGCTTCCAATGGCTGGTGTCGGCGCCCAGCACCGGGCGGCTGATGACGGTCATCGCCCTGCTGGCCGTGCTGCTGGCGCTGCAGACTGCGCCCGTCATCACGATGCTGCCCGAACTGTTCCCGAAGGCCGTGCGCACCACGGGCATGTCCGTGGTGTACGGTCTGGGCATCTCGGTCTTTGGCGGCTTCGCGCAATTCTTCGTGACGTGGCTGCTGCACGTGACCGGCAATCCGATGGCGCCCGCGTGGTACTTGATGGTCACCGTGACGCTTTCCACCGTGGTGCTGTTCTGGATTCGGGACCGCACCGGCCATGACATCGACAGCCAGGAGCCCTGACATGCAATCCGTTGACCGCTACTTTTCCAGCAGCTACGCCCAGGCGCGCGAACGCTTCCTGGCGGCCGCCGCGCCGCTGGCCGCGCAGGTTGCGTCGTACGGCATCGAGGCCGTGGGCAGCCAGGGCGAGCCGCTGGCCACCGACGTGGCGCTGATCGGCGATGCCGGCGCGCAGCGGCTCCTGATCGTGACGTCCGCCACGCACGGCGTGGAAGGTTTCTGCGGCTCGGGCTGCCAGCTTGCGTTGCTGGATGACGCGCCCATGCTGGAACGCGCGCGGCAGGCAGGCGTGGCGATGCTGCTGGTGCATGCCGTGAATCCGTACGGCTTTTCGTGGATTGCGCGCACGGACGAAGGCAACGTCGACCTGAACCGCAATGCCCAGCCCTTCGACGGCCGCGCGCTTCCGGTCAATGCCGGCTATGGCGAGATCCACGACCTGCTTTTGCCGCAGGAATGGCCGCCGACTGAGCAGAACCGCCAGGCCATCGCCCGCCATATCGACACGCATGGCCTGGCCGCCACGACGCAGGCCGTGTCGCGTGGTCAGTACACGCATCCGGATGGCCTGTTTTACGGCGGCGCGCGCCATTCGCCGTCGCTGCTGACGCTGCGCGACATCCTGCGCACCTACGCCAGCCGCCACGCGCACATCGGCTGGATCGACGTGCACACCGGCCTTGGGCCGCGCGGCCACGGCGAGAAGATCTACGCCGGCCGGCGCGACGACGCGGAAGTGGCGCGCGCCCGGCAGTGGTGGGGCAGCGATATCGCTGTGCCGTATCAAGGCAGCTCGGCCTCGGTGGACATCACGGGCCATCTCGCGGGTCTCATCTACGACGCCTGCCCCGCGTCGGAGCCGACATTGATGGCGCTGGAGTTCGGCACCAAGCCTTGGGACGAGGTGGTGCACGCGCTGCGGGGACGCAATTGGCTGCGCGCGCATCCCGACGCCGGCGGTGCCTTGAAACAGGACATCCTGCAGGCCACACGCGACGCGTTTTACTGCGGCCAGGAAGATTGGCAAGGCATGGTGCTGGGCCAGAGCCGCGTGGCGGTCCTGCAAGCGGTGTGCGGCCTGCAGGCTGCCGGGTAGCAGCGCACCGCGTGATGGGTTGCACCTGCTGCAGCGTTGCGCCGCAGTGGGTTGCACCGTCATCGGAGCTACCGCAGGGATAACCCGCGAGTTTTGGCGCGTCGTGGGTTATCCCTAGTTGAGCCGGGCAGCAACCGGCCGATATGCTTTGGTTAACCGTAGAGACCGCAGAGTCTTCGGAGGAGTTTCAAACCAAGCCGGCAGTTGCTGAAAGGAACCGGATTTGCATAGTGCGCCTCCTTTGGACTCAGCCGTCGCAGCCTCGCGGGAAAAGCCATTGCGCGTGATCCCGTGGGCCACGTGGCTGCACCGCGTTTTCGTGGTTCTCATGTATGCGTTCATGCTCAGCCCCATCGTGCTGGTGGTCTGGCTGAGCTTCTTCAAGGACGCCATCCTCTATTTCCCGCCATCGGGCTACACGCTCTCGTGGTACGTCAAGGCTTGGGAAAACCCTGCGTTCGCCAACGGCTTCATCTTCAGCCTGCAAGTGTCGCTGGTGGCCGCGTTCATCGGCGTGACGATGGGCGTGCTGGCCGCAGTAGCCATTGCGCGCTACCGCTTCAGTGGCAGCAAGGGCGTCAACACGCTGCTGCTGTCGCCGCTGCTGATCCCCGGCATCGTCGCGGGCGTGGCGGTCTATCTCTTCTACCTGCGCGCTGAAAACGTGCTGGACCAGGACTTGGTCGGCACGTTCGGTGGCCTGGTCATTGCGCACGTGTGCCTCACCATTCCGTGGACGGTGCGGCTTGTCACGGCGGGCATGGCCGGGCTGGACGGCTCCATCGAGGAAGCCGCGCGCAACCTGGGCGCAAGCGCGCCCAAGGCCTTCATGCGCGTGACGCTGCCGATGCTGCGGCCGTCCATCGTCGCCGCGGCGCTGTTCAGTTTTGTCGTGTCATTCGAGAACCTGGAGCTGTCCCTGTCGCTGGTCGGCCCGGGGCGCACCACGCTGCCGATCGCGATCATGCAGTACCTCGAATTCAACCTGGACCCGACCATCGCGTCGGTGGCCTCGGTGCAAATCCTGCTGTTGGGCATCATCATGCTTGTGACCGACCGCTATGTGAAACTCAGTCAGGTGGTGTAAGAAATGGCGAAGGTCTCAATCGAAAACATCCGCAAGCAGTTCGGCGCGGCGGTCGCGGTGTCGGATTTTTCCCTGGAGATTGCCGAAGGCGAACTGGTCACCTTCCTGGGTCCCAGCGGCTGCGGCAAGACGACCACGCTGCGCATGATTGCCGGCTTCATCACGCCGACGTCGGGACGCATCCGCATCGGCGAAACGGACGTCACGCGGTTGCCGGTGCACAAGCGCGACACCGGCATGGTGTTCCAGCGCTACGCGTTGTTTCCGCACATGACGGTGGCGGAAAACGTGGCGTTCGGCCTGGAAATGCACAAGGTGCCCAAGGCCGATCGCGATGCAAAGATCCGGCGCGTGCTGGACATGGTGCGCATGACGGAACTGCGCGACCGCTATCCGCGCCAGTTGTCCGGCGGCCAGCAGCAGCGCGTGGCCATTGCGCGGGCGCTGGCGATCGAACCCAAGGTGTTCTTGCTGGACGAACCGTTGTCGAATCTGGACGCCAAGCTGCGGCTGGAAGTGCGCGAGGAGATCCGCGCGTTGCAGCGGCGCCTGGGGCTGACCACCGTGTTCGTGACGCACGATCAGGAAGAAGCGCTGGCGATTGCCGACCGCATGGCCATCATGCATGACGGCATCGTGCAGCAGGTGGGCGCGCCCGACACGCTGTACGAGCGCCCCGCCAATCTGTTCGTGGCGGACTTCCTGGGCAAGATGAACGTCTTCACCGGCCGCGGCCAGGCCAACGACCAGTTCGAAACCAAGGCTGGCCAGCGCATCGCCGCGCCGGGCGGCGGCAATGCCACGCATGTGGGCGTGCGGCCGGAACGTGTACGCCTGCAAGCGCAGCCGTCGGGCGGCAATGCGCTGCCCGGCGTCATCGAATCGTCGTTGTACCTGGGGTCGGTGCTGGAGGTGCGGGTGCAGCTCGATGGCGGCGACCGCATGATCAGCCAGATCGTCAATGCCGGCACGCGCGCCGCGCCGCCCGCCGCCGGCGAGCGCGTGTATGCGTGCTTCGAACCCGACGACTGCGTCGCCTTCACGCAATAGGAGGCGCGATGACGACCGCAACGCAGGACGGACGCCCCAGCCGCTGGCTGGGCCCGGGGCTGGCCTTCCCGGCCTCGCTGGTGGTGCTTGTGATCATCATGATCCCCATCCTTCAGCTGGCGCGCTACAGCTTCAATCATTTCGACCCGGTCGAGATGATGCAGACCGCCTTCACGTTCGAGAACTACGCCAAGTTCTTTGGCGACCCGTACTACCGCGACATCTTCTTCACCACGCTGGGCATCGCGGCGCTGTGCACGGTGCTGGCGCTGGTGCTGGGCTTTCCGGTGGCGTACTTCCTGGCGCGCACGCAAAGCCGCTACAAGAGCCTGTTCGTGATCCTGCTGGTGTTTCCGCTGATGGTGGGCAACGTGGTGCGCGCGGCCGGCTGGATGGTGGCGCTGGGCAATGCGGGCGTGGTCAACGCCGTGTTGCAGGGGCTGGGCATCATCGACAAGCCGCTGACGCTGATGTACACGCCGACGGCGGTGGTGATCGGCACCACGGCGGTGGTCATGCCGTACCTGATCCTGACGCTGCAAAGCGTGCTGGAAGGCATGGACCTGTCGGTGGAAGAGGCCGCGCGCAACGTGGGCGCCAGCTTCTTCACCACCTTCCGCCGCATCGTGCTGCCGATCGCCGCGCCGGGCGTGGCCGCGGGCACGATGCTGGTGTTCATCCTGTGCATGAATGCATACGCCACGCCGGTGCTGCTGGGCGGTTCCGGCCTGACCATGATGGCGCCCGCGCTGTACGACCAGATCACCAAGGCCTCGAACTGGCCGTTCGGCGCGGCGCTGGCGGTCATCCTGGTTTGCGGCACGCTTGTCATTGCCCTCTTTTCGAACTGGCTGATTCACCGGCGCTATATCAAGACGATGGCGTCCTGACCTGGATACCCCGATAAGGAAATTCTCATGTCTGCTGTGCTGTTCAAGAATGCGAACCTGCTCGATCCCCTGCAGTCCGACCTGCTGGAGGGGCACCACGTGCTGGTCGAGGATGGCGTCATCAAGGAAGTGTCGGACAAGCCGATCAGCGCTTCCTCGGCGCGCGTGATCGACGCCGCGGGCCGCACGCTGATGCCGGGTCTGATCGACCTGCACGTGCACGTGCTGGCCACGCAGTTGAACCTGAGCACGCAGGGCGTCCTGCCCGATGCGCTGGTGATGATGCGCGCGGTGCCCATCATGGCCGCCATGCTGCGCCGGGGCTTCACCACCGTGCGCGACGCGGGCGGGGCGGGCTGGGGCCTGAAGTGCGCGGTCAACGAAGGCACGGTCAAAGGACCGCGCCTGTTCATTTCGGGCCGCGCCATCAGCCAGACGGGCGGCCATGGCGATCCGCGTCCGCGCTCCGATCACCTGCGTCCCATGAGCTTTTGCGGCTGCTGCTTCCGTGCGGGCGATATCGGCCGTGTGGCGGACGGCATCGACGACGTGCGCAAAGCCGTGCGCCAGGAACTGCAGATGGGTGCGGACCAGATCAAGATGATGGCTTCGGGCGGCGTGGCCTCGCCCACCGATCCCATCGCATCCTTCGGTTATTCGGAAGAAGAGATTCGCGTGATTGTCGACGAGGCGGCCAGCCGCCAGACCTACGTGATGGCGCACTCCTACACCGCGGACGCCATCGAGCGCGCCATCCGCAACGGCGTGCGCACCATCGAGCACGGCAACCTGGTCGACGACCGCGTGGCGCGCTTCATGGCCGAGAAGGGCGCGTTCGTGGTGCCGACGCTGGTGACCTACGAGGCCCTGGCAAACGAAGGCGCCGATTACGGCCTGCCGGCGGACTCTGTCGCCAAGATCGCAACGGTGCGCACCGCCGGGCTGCATTCGCTTGAAATCTACAAGAAGGCGGGCGTGAAGATCGGCTACGGGTCCGACCTGCTTGGCCCGTCCCAGCGCCTGCAAAGCGACGAGTTCCGCATTCGCCGCGAGGTGCTGTCCGCGCAGGAGGTCATCCAGTGCGCCACCACGACCGCAGCCGAGGTGCTGAACCAGGTCGGCCAACTGGGCCGCATCCAGGAAGGCGCGCTGGCGGACGTGCTGCTGGTGGACGGCAATCCGTACCGCGACCTCTCGTGCCTGCTGGGTCAGGGCGAGCACATCGGCCTGATCATGAAGGGCGGCGTCATCGAACACAACGAGCTGGGAGTCTAGGGGCCATGAGCGATCCCACGTTTTCGCAATCGGAAGTCGGCGAAGAATCGCGCGACGTCAACGCGGCCAAGGGCTGGCATCCGCCTTCGGCGCCCGCGCCGCGCGACCGCGGCCTGGGACCGTTTCCGCGGCTGATCCTGCGCGGGGCCACGATCATCGACGGCACCGGCGCGCCGCCCTGGGGGCCGGTGGACATAGTGATCGAGAACGATCGCATCACGGCGCTGGTCAACGTGGGTACGCCGCACAAGGCCATCGACCCGAAGCGCCGGCCCGGCCCGGGCGACCACGAGATCGATTGCCACGGCAAGTTCGTCACGCCGGGCTTTGTGGACGCGCATGCGCACATCGGCACGCCGTATCACGCCATGAGCGGGATCGTGCCGCCCGCCGATTACATCTACAAGCTGTGGCTGGCGCATGGCGTGACCACCGTGCGCGAGATGGGCGCGATGGGGGGCCTGGGCTGGACGATGGAACAGCGCGAGCTGTCCGCGTCCAACCAGATCGCCGCGCCGCGCATGATCGTGCATTCCGTGTTCCCGGCAGTGAACGATCGCGTCAAGACCATCCACACGCCCGAACAGGGCCGCGAGTGGGTGCGCAAGCTGGCCGCGCGCGGCGCGGACGGCATCAAGTTCTTCGGCGCGCCGCCCGCCATCATGGAAGCGGCACTGGACGAGGCGGCCAAGGTGGGCCTGCGCTCGGGCTGCCATCACGCGCAGATGGCGGTGACGCGTGTGAACGCGATGAAGTCCGCGCGCTGGGGGCTGACCAGTTCCGAACACTATTACGGCCTGCCCGAGGCGCTGTTCGAAGACCGTGTCGTGCAGTCGTTTCCGACGGACTACAACTACAGCGACGAGTATTACCGCTTTGCGGTGGCCGGACAGACCTTCATGCAGGCCGCGCAGCCGGGGTCGGCCAAGTGGCGGCAGGTCATGGACGAGTTCCTGGAACTGGGCCACACGTTCGTGCCCACCTTCAACATCTACGACGCCAACCGCGACCTGATGCGCGCGCGCCGCGCGGACTGGCACGACGAGTACACGTGGAAGGCCGTGTGGCGCTATTTTCAGCCGCAGCGCGGCGGCCACGGCGCTTACTGGTATCGCTGGAGCACCACCAACGAGATCGAGTGGAAGCAGAACTACCGGCTGTGGATGCAGTTCATCAACGAATATAAGAACCTGGGCGGGCGCGTCTGCGCGGGCAGCGATTCGGGCTTCATCTACCAGATCTACGGATTCGGCTTCGTCCGCGAACTTGAGCTGCTGCAGGAAGCGGGCTTTCATCCCATCGAGGTCTTGCGCGCGGCCACGTCGCACAGCGCGGCGCTGCTGGGCATCGATGACGACACCGGCTCCATCGACGTGCAGAAGCGCGCCGACCTGCTCATCCACGACCAGAATCCGCTGACCGACTTCAAGCTGCTGTTCGGCACCGGCGCCATGCGGCTGAACGACGACACCGCCAAGGTCGAATGGCAGCGCTGCCTGCAAACCACCATCAAGTCGGGCGTGGTGTACGACACGGCCGAGCTGCTGGCCGACGTGCGCGCGATGGTGCGAGACAGCTGGGCCGACGATCCGGATGGCGAGCGTCCGCCGACCGGCGGCGCGCCGTCGGGATCGCCGTGCGACATGGGCGAGGACGCACCCTGATGGCCATCGACCTGTTCCTGTTGTGCGGGTTTCTGGGCAGCGGCAAAACTACGCTGCTGGTGGACTACCTGCGCGATCCGGAATCGCGTGACACCGGCGTGATCGTCAACGAGGCCGGCGAGGTCGGCGTGGACGGGGCCATCGTGGCCAATGAGAGCGACAACGTGCCGATGACCTTGATGGCCAATGGCTGCGTGTGCTGCTCGCTGCGCAGCGATCTGGTCTACACGCTGAGCGCGCTGCTGGACGCGCCACGGCCCGAAGGCGCAGGCCCGTTGCAACGCGTGATCCTGGAATGCAGCGGGCTGTCGCGGCCGGGCCCGATCATCGCGTCGCTGGCGGATCCCGAGCTGGCTAGCCGCGGCCTGCGGCTGACGGTGGTCTGCACCGACGATTGCGCGCGCGACCCCGATGCGCTGGCCGAGATGGACGAGGCCATGGCGCAGTTTGGCGCGGCGCATCGCATCGTGCTGACCAAGACCGATCTGCTGCCCGCCGTGCCCGGTGCGCTGGGCGTGCGCGCGGCGCGCGCCGAGGCCCTGAATCCGCTGGCCGCCATCGTCGCGGAACCGGAT
>NZ_DIEJ01000232.1:0-32043 GCF_002418565.1 Achromobacter sp. UBA5777
GCTCGGCGCTGCCGGCCGGCAGGATCAGCGTGGCGGCGGGCGCGTCGCGAGCGACGCTCAAGGCGATCACCAGCGGCGCGGCGACCGGCACGAGCGCGCCGGTCAGGGACAGTTCGCCGGCGAGCACCAGGCTGGAGAGCGCGGGATCGGGTGCACGAGGCTGATCTGCGCGACGCTCGCCGGCAAGCCCGCTGGCGTGTGCGCCGCGGCTGTCGCCGGCAGGTTCGTTGGAAGGGCCGTCGGGATCTTTGCCTGGATGCTCACCGGGAAGTTCGCCAGGAAGTTCGCCGGAGCGGCCGGCGCTGCGGTCTACGGACTGTTCGCCCGAATCCCCACCGGAACCTCCGCCCTGCTGCCGGCCCGCCTGCGCGCCATCTTGCGCAGGCGCGGCCAATTGACCGGAGGCGAGCAGCACGCCCAGCGCGATCGGCAGATCGAAGCGGCCGGACTCTTTGGGCATGTCTGCCGGCGATAGATTGACGGTGATGCGCCCCGCCGGAAATTCGAAGCCGCTGTTGATGATGGCCGCCCTGACCCGCTCGCGGCTTTCCCGGACTTCGGTATCAACCAGCCCGACCACGTTGAAACCCGGCAAGCCGGGCCCGAGGTGTGTTTCGACGCGGACCGCATGGGCGTGCATGCCGCTGAGGGCCCTGCTGGCGAGTACGGCAAGCGTCACGGGGGTCTCCGGATGAGTTCGGGACGCCAGTATCCGCAAAAACAAACGGCCGCGGAGAGCGGCCGTGACAAAACGATCTCGCGCTGGGCCCGCGCGTAGCGGGTGCGCGGCGCTTGCTTACTTACTTATCCAGGCCCGTCGCCGGACCTTTGTCCAGACCCGTCAGGCGCTGCTCCATCTGCTGCACCTGGGCGGCCAGCTGATCGACCCGGGCGCGCGTGCGTGCAAGCAAGTCGGCTTGCACGTCGAACTCTTCGCGGGTGACCAGATCCAGCTTGGAAAACGCCTGCGTCATCATGGCGCGCACGTTGCGCTCGACGTCCGCGGCGGGGCTGCGCGCGATCAGGTCGGAAATGTTCTTCTGAAGGTCTTCCATCCACTGGGTGCGATTGTTCATATGGGCCTCTCGATGTTCTTGATGGCTCAAGTGTAGTGCGTCGGCTGGATCGTTTCAGGGGGGCCGGTTGCGCCGCCGAAAAAAAAGGGCGGGCCGCATGCGGTGACCGCCCTTCAAAGCACAGGAGAAAACCGGGCTGCCTGACGGCAACCCCCTACCAACACCACTAACCTTGCCCCGGTCTATCCGACCGCGCAGTGCATCGTCCATATGGCGGATACACGTCCTGAATCCGATTCAACTCGAGCCCACACCAGTCAACAAGCCGACCCGTGTAAACCCTCGTATCACGGTCGCGCCCCAATTTAAGCGGGTCTGAACGAATTCCAACCGGGATTGGAAAGCCATCACGAGGCAAAGAACCGCGGCCCGCAACGCTGAGCGCCGGACGACACGTTCTGCTGCCGCGTCCACGCACACGCGCCGGCACGTACCCGCACCGCGAACGCTCGCATTAAATGGCTACAAATCCCTCCTGCGGATCACATGTGGTTGCATGTGACTGCTTCGCGTTGTTGCGCACCAAATTGAGGCCGGCCTGCGGTGCATAGCGCACCACAACGGTGCGGTTTTGCACAACTTTTGCGCCGTTGCCGGGCATCGCCAGCGCTGATCAACATGGCATGGATATTGCTTTAACCACGGTGCGTGCAACCAAGAGAGGAAATGCCATGAAACTCATCATCGCCATCATCAAGCCCTTCAAGCTCGACGAAGTGCGGGTGGCTCTATCCGGAATCGGGGTCCAGGGCCTGACCGTCACCGAAGTCAAAGGCTTTGGCCGCCAGAAAGGCCACACCGAACTCTACCGCGGCGCTGAATACGCCGTTGACTTCCTGCCCAAGCTGCGCGTCGAGGCCGCCGTGCCCGACCACCTTGTGGACCAGGTCATCGAAGCGATCGAACAAGCCGCCCGCACCGGCAAGATCGGCGACGGCAAGATCTTTGCCGCCCCCCTTGAACAAGTCATTCGTATCAGAACTGGCGAAGCCGGCGAAGCTGCGCTGTAAATAAATAAAGACTCAATGGAGCCTGAAAATGGATAAAGCAGATATTTCCTGGTTGCTCGTCTCTACCCTGCTTGTATTGATGATGGCCGTACCCGGCCTGGCCATGTTCTACGCCGGCCTGGTGCGCAGCAAAAACGTGCTGTCCGTCTTGCTGCAAGTGTTGTGCACGTTTGTGCTGGGCCTGGTTCTCTGGTTCATCTATGGATATTCCCTGGCCTTCACCGAGGGCAATGCCTTCTTCGGCGGCCTCTCGCGCGCTTTCTTCTCTGGCATGTTCAATCCGGCCGACGGCACGTACGCCATGTCGAACACCCTGACCGAGCTGCTGTTTGCCTCGTTCCAGGCCACGTTCGCTGGCATCACCTGCGCCCTGGTGGTTGGCAGCTTTGCCGAACGCGCCCGGTTTTCGGCCGTGCTGGTGTTCACGGTGATCTGGTTCACGTTCGCCTACATCCCCATCGCGCACATGGTGTGGTTCGCCTCTGAAACGGCGCCCGGCCTCTTGAACGCACAAGGCGCGCTGGACTTTGCCGGCGGCACCGTGGTGCACATCAACGCCGGCGTGGCCGGTCTGGTGGGCGCCTATGTGGTTGGCAAGCGCGTGGGCTATGGCCGTGAAGCCATGCAGCCGCACAACCTGCCGATGACCTTCGTGGGCGCCGCCCTGCTGTGGGTGGGCTGGTTCGGCTTCAACGCAGGTTCGGCCCTGGCCGCCAACGAAAACGCCACGCTGGCCTTCTTCAACACCATGATCGCCACGGCGGGCGCCGTCCTGGCCTGGTTGTTCACGGAATGGGCCATCAAGGGCAAGCCCTCGATGCTGGGCGCCGCTTCGGGCGCCATCGCCGGCCTGGTCGGCATCACCCCCGCCGCCGGCCTGGTCGGTCCGGTGGGCGCCCTGATCATCGGCGTCGTTGCCGGCGTGGTCTGCGTCTGGGGCGTGAATGGCCTGAAGCGCATGCTGCGCGCCGACGATGCGCTGGACGTGTTCGGCATCCACGGCGTGGGCGGCATTGTGGGCGCCCTGCTCACCGGCGTGTTCAATGCGCAGGTCTTCGGCGGCCCCGGTCTGGCCGAGCCCTCCATGATTGCTCACCAACTGTGGGTCCAGCTGGAAGGCGTGCTGCTGACCATCGTCTGGTCCGGCGTAGTGGCATGGATTGCGTACAAGATCGCCAATGCCCTGTGCGGCCTGCGTGTGCCGGAAGACCAGGAGCGCGAAGGCCTGGACGTCACCAGCCACGGCGAATCCGCGTATCACAGCTAAGCTGCTTCGACGCTCCCGCCGCGACCCGCGGCGGGGCAGATCGGAAAATGAAAGAGCCCTTCATCATGAAGGGCTCTTTTTTTGTCAGCTTGCTTGGGACGGTGTCAGATCAGACCGGGCCGAGCGCGTCCAGGTCGACGGGCAAGGCGCGGTTCAGCGCCGACGCCACCTTGATGCGAAGCGCATTGGAGTGCGCCCGGCGGACCTCTCGCTTGACGTCCAGCAGCTGCTGCGGGTGCATGGAGAATTCGGTCAGACCCAGCCCGAGCAGCAGGCGGGTCATGCGCGAATCGCCTGCCATTTCACCGCAGACGGCCACCGGCTTGCCCGCGCGCTCGCCGGCATTGATGGTGTTGGCGACCAGGCGCAGCACCGCCGGGTGCAGCGGATCGTAAAGCGAAGCCACGTCGTGGTCGCCACGGTCGATGGCAAGCGTGTACTGGATCAGGTCGTTGGTGCCGATGGACAGGAAGTCCAGCGCCTGGGCAAAGGGTTCGATGGCGATGGCGATGGCGGGGACTTCAACCATCGCGCCCACTTCCATGTGCGGCGCGTAGGCCTGGCCACGGGCATCGAGTTCGCGCCGGGCGGCCTCGATGGCGGCCTTGGTCGCGACGACCTCATGCATATGCGCGATCATCGGGATCAGCAAGCGCACCGGTCCGTGGGCGGAGGCCCTCAGGATGGCCCGCAACTGTGTCGCGAACATCTCGGGGCGCGCCAGGCAGTAACGGATAGCACGCTGCCCGAGGGCGGGATTGGTGGCTACGGTGGCCTCGCCGTCCAGCGTCTTGTCAGAGCCGATGTCCAGCGTGCGGATCGTGACCGGACGGCCGGCCATCACCTTGACGACCGAAGCATAGGCCTCGTACTGCTCTTCTTCGCCGGGCAGGTCGGGCCGGCCCATGAAGAGGAATTCGCTGCGGAACAGCCCGATACCGTGCGCGCCGGACGCCAGCGCCAGCGCGGCTTCGTCCGGCAACTCGATATTGGCGTGCAGCACGATGTCGATGCCATCCAGGGTGACGGACGGTTCGTCGCGCAGGAGGCTGAGTTCGGCGCGCTCGTCGGCGTAGGCGGCCTGACGGCGGCGGTATTCCTGGAGAATGCGATCGGACGGATTGACCACCACGACGCCAACCGAGCCGTCGATGATCAGCATGTCGCCGTCGCGGACCAGTTCGCGCACATTGCCCATTGCCACCACTGCGGGCACGCCCATGCTGCGCGCCACGATCGCGGTGTGCGAGGTCGGTCCGCCCAGGTCGGTGACAAAGGCGGCAAAACGTCCACCGCGCAAGCGCAGCATATCGGCGGGCGAGATATCGTGCGCCACCACGACCAGGGCGTCGTCGCCGCCCATGTGGGACATGTCGGGCAGGATCGCCGACGTGCCGGCCAGGACGTGCAGCACGCGCTCGATCACCTGGCGCACATCCGCCCCGCGCTCGCGCAGGTATTCGTCTTCCATGGCGTCGAACTGCTGGCCCAGAATCTGGCCCTGCGTCGTCAGCGCCCATTCGGCGTTGTAATGGCGCTCAGCGATCAGGGCGAGTGTCTGTTCGGCCAGGAGCGGATCGCCCAGTAGCAGACTGTGCACGTTGAGCATCGCGCCCAGCTCGCGCGGCGCGTCGGCCGGCAGCGTGTCCGCCAGTTGCAGCAGTTCCTGCTGGGCCGACGCCAGGGCCTCGGTCAGGCGGGCGCTTTCAGCGGGCACGTCTTCCGGCGAGATCCGGTAGTGCGCCACCTCAAGGGCCGCAGCCCCCATGACGACGGCGCGGCCGATGGCGTAGCCCTTGGCGACACCCTTGCCGTAGAGGCACACAACGGGACCGGCAGAACCAGCCCCTTGGGGCGCGCTGGTCGCGGGCGCGCCAGTCGCCGCTATAGGCGAACCGGCCCGGGCCGGGCCGGTTGCTTCAGGAGAGGGTCTATTCCTGCTCACCGAATTTGCTGTCGAACAGGGTTTCGATTTCGGAAAGCGCTTGCTCGGCATCGCTGCCGGAGGCCTCCAGCTTGACGGTGACGCCCAGTCCGGCTGCCAGCATCATGACACCCATGATGCTCTTGGCGTTCACGCGTTGCGCACCGCGCGAAATGAAGATCTCGCTGGAAAACTTGCTGGCCAGCTGCGTCAGCTTGGCGGCGGCCCTAGCATGCAATCCCAGTTTGTTGCTGATGACAATGTCAGTATTAGGCATAGGAAAGGTGGTGACCGCGGGCTATGCCGCAGTGTTGATCGCAGCCAATCGTCGTACCGATCGTCGGCTTGAAATAATAGCCGACATAATAGGGCAATTTTCCGCCCGTCAGTCTACCCGCAAGACACCCTGCACCCCGCCGGCAAGCGCCTTTTCGCGGGTTTCGGCCAGCGGCAGGTTGCGGTAGGTCAACGCGCGCAGCAGCATCGGCGTGTTGAGACCCGCGAGCACACAGCACTGGATGCCCTGTGCCTGCGCATCGGCGACCGCGCGCTTGGAGATGTTGGCGGGCGTGGCGCCGATCAGGTCGGTCAGCACCAGTACCCCCGCGCCGTGATCCTGCTCGAGGATGTCTTTCAGGACATCCGGCGCCAGATCGTCCGGCAGGTCTTCGGGCAGGATGTCATGGATTGCCAGCATGCCGTCCAGATCGCCCATGACGTGGCTCGCGCATTCGCGCATTGCCGCGCCCAGAGGCGCGTGCACGACGATCACAATACCCGTGGTCATGTCGGTTCCGAAAAATCAGGCAGCAACGGAGGCGGAGCCGGCAGCCTTGGCCGCCACGGCCTTTTCGAGCGCCTGCACGAACATGCCGGCCACGTCAAAGCCAGTCTGTTCGGCGATTTCCACGAAACAGGTGGGGCTGGTGACGTTGACTTCGGTGACGAAGTCGCCAATGACGTCCAGGCCGACCAGCAGCAGGCCGCGGGCGGCCAGCTTGGGCGCCACGGCTTCGGCGATTTCACGATCCCGGGGAGACAGCTCCTGGGCGACGCCACGGCCGCCGGCGGCCAGGTTGCCGCGCGTTTCGCCGGCCAGGGGAATGCGGGCCAGGGAATACGGCACAGGTTCGCCGCCGATCAGCAGGATGCGCTTATCGCCTTTGACGATGTCAGGGATGAAGCGCTGCGCCATGATGGTGCGCGCGCCGTTGTCCGTGAGCGTTTCCAGGATGGCGTTCAGGTTGGGGTCTTTGGGCTGCAGGCGGAACACGCCCGTGCCGCCCATGCCGTCCAGCGGCTTGACGATGACATCCTGATGCTTGTCGTGAAACGCCTTGAGGCGGGCCATGTTGCGAGTGACCAGCGTGGGCGCGGTGAACTCGCTGATTTCGGTGATTGCCAGCTTTTCCGGGTGGTTCCGGATGGCCGCGCCGCCGTTGAACACGCAGGCGCCCTGCGCCTCGGCGTATTCGAGCAGATGCGTGGAATACACGTATTCCATGTCGAACGGAGGGTCCTTGCGCATCACGACCGCGCCAAAATCCGCCAGCGGCAGATCCTGGGAGGCGGATTCGCGCCACCAGTCGTGACCGTGCAGGTCGGCATCCGCGACCAGCTCAATCGGCGTGGTCTGCGCCTTGACGACGCCCGCCTCGATGTAGAGGTCGCCCTGCATGGCCACGCTGAGCGTGTGACCGCGCGCCACGAGGGCACGCATCATGGCGACCGAACTATCCTTGTACGCCTTGAGCAGCGGCAAGGGATCCAAAACGAACAAAACGTGCATCGCGACACCCTGAACGGACGCCGCCTCCCCTGGTGGGAAGGCGGCTATGCTTTGTGACATCGTAGCGTAGAGCCGGTCAATAAGCGAACCCGCCGGTCACGAGACGGACACGGCGGGTTGCAGGACCGCAAGGCGGAGCCTTGCGTGAACCGGATACGGCGGGCGCTCAGGCTGCCGATTCGGGCTTGCCTGCAGGCACAGCCTTCTTCTTCGGCGCCAGCACCATGACCATCTGACGGCCTTCGAGCTTGGGCATGGCTTCGACCTGGGCAAGCTCCAGGAGATCGTCGCGCACGCGCTCAAGGACGCGCATGCCAAGTTCCTGGTGAGCCATTTCGCGGCCACGGAAACGCAACGTCACCTTGGCCTTGTCGCCCTCTTCGAGGAAGCGGCGCAGGTTGCGCAGCTTGACCTGATAGTCGCCCTCGTCGGTCGCCGGACGGAATTTGACTTCCTTGACCTGGATGACCTTCTGCTTGGAGCGGGCTTCGGCTTGGCGCTTTTGCTCTTGGTACTTGAACTTGCCGTAGTCCATCAGACGGCAGACCGGCGGCTCGGCGTTCGGCGCGATTTCCACCAGATCCACGTCGTTTTGCTCGGAAAGACGGAACGCGTCGGCAATCTTGACGATGCCCAGCTGTTCTCCGTCCAGACCTATCAGGCGCACCTCGGGGACGCGGATTTCACCGTTGATGCGATTGGCTTTTTCAGTGGCGATGTTGAAAGCTCCTAGAAATGTTAAGCAGCGCTGCTATCGGGTTGATTGACGTCGCGACGGGTGGCGACGTCTTCGGACAACCGGGACACAAAGTCGTTGAACGGGATGGCGCCAAGGTCCAGGCCGCCCAGTCCACGTACCGCGACAGTGCCGTTTTGCTTTTCCTTGTCGCCGACGACAAGAATGTACGGCACCTTTTGCAGGCTGTGTTCCCGAATTTTACGAGTGATTTTTTCACCGCGCAAATCGGACTCTACTCTAAAGCCTTGTTTTTTCAGGCTTTGCGTGATTTCGGCAGCATAATCGGCCGAAGGTTCGGAAATGCAGCATACAACTGCTTGCACCGGCGCCAGCCAGGGCGGCATGGCGCCGGCGTGGTTTTCGATCAACATGCCGATAAAGCGCTCGAGCGAACCGAGGATCGCGCGGTGCAGCATGACGGGCGGACGGCGCTGGTCGTTCTGGTCCACGTACTCGGCGCCCAGGCGCACGGGCATGGAGAAATCGACCTGGATCGTGCCGCACTGCCAGTGACGGCCAATGGCGTCCTTGAGCGTGTATTCGACCTTCGGGCCGTAGAAGGCGCCCTCGCCCGGCGAGATTTCGAATTCGCAACCCGTGCGACGCAGGCTCTCCATCAGGGCGGCTTCGGCCGTGTCCCAGACTTCGTCCGTGCCGATACGCTTTTCAGGACGCGTGGCGACCTTGTACAGGACTTCGGTAAAACCGAAGTCGCGATAGACCTTTTGCAAGAGCGCCGTGAAATCGGCGCATTCGTCCTGAAGCTGGTCTTCGGTACAGAAAATGTGGCCGTCGTCCTGCGTGAAGCCGCGCACGCGCATCATGCCGTGCAGCGAACCGGAGGGCTCGTTGCGGTGGCATTGGCCGAATTCGCCGTAGCGCAGGGGCAGTTCGCGGTAGGAATGCAGGCCGGCGTTGAAGATCTGCACGTGGCCCGGGCAGTTCATGGGCTTGAGGCCATAGACGCGGTTTTCGGACTC
Source organism: Achromobacter sp. UBA5777 (assembly GCF_002418565.1). Classification (NCBI taxonomy): domain Bacteria; kingdom Pseudomonadati; phylum Pseudomonadota; class Betaproteobacteria; order Burkholderiales; family Alcaligenaceae; genus Achromobacter; species Achromobacter sp. UBA5777. The sequence continues at coordinate 8,786 of NZ_DIEJ01000232.1, forward strand.
GGTCGTGAACATGTTTTCACGATAGTTGTCCCAGTGGCCGGTCTTTTTCCAGAGCGAAATGTCCAGAATCTGCGGCGCCTTGACTTCCTGGTAGCCGTTGTCGCGGTACACGCTGCGCATGTATTGCTCGACCTGCTGCCACAGGGCCCAGCCCTTGGGGTGCCAGAAGATCAGGCCCGGGGCCTCGTCCTGGAAGTGGAACAGGTCGAGTTCGCGGCCGATCTTGCGGTGGTCGCGGCGCTCGGCCTCTTCGAGCATGTGCAGGTAGGCTTCCTGTTCTTCTTTCGTTGCCCAGGCGGTGCCGTAGATGCGCTGGAGCATCTCGTTCTTGCTGTCGCCGCGCCAGTAGGCGCCTGCCACCTTCATCAGCTTGAAGACCTTGAGCTTGCCCGTGGACGGCACGTGCGGGCCGCGGCACAGGTCGATGAAGTCGCCTTCGCGGTACAGGCTCAGCGTCTCGTTGGACGGGATCGAGGCGATGATTTCCGCCTTGTACTTTTCGCCAATGCCCTTGAAGAATTCGACGGCGTCGTCGCGGGACCATTCTTCGCGCGTGACAACTTCGTCCTTCTTGGCCAGTTCGGCCATCTTCTTTTCGATGGCGGCAAGATCTTCCGGCGTGAAGGGGCGCTTGTACGAGAAGTCGTAGTAGAAGCCGTTGTCGATCACAGGGCCGATGGTGACCTGGGCATCCGGGAAGAGCTCCTTGACGGCATAGGCCAGCAGGTGGGCGGTCGAGTGGCGGATCAGATCCAGGCCGTCCGCATCCTTGGCCGTCACGATGGCCAGGCGGGCGTCTTCTGCGATGCGGAAACTGGTGTCGACGAGCTTGGATTCCGCGCCGTCGAACGTCACGCGGCCGCCCAGGGCAGCCTTCGCCAGGCCCGTACCGATCGATTGCGCCACTTCGGCGACCGTTACCGGTTCCGGAAATTGGCGCTGCGAACCATCGGGCAATGTGATCTGTACCATCGGGAGTGCTTCCTGGGGTTCTTGGAACTGAAAAACGAAAACAGAAACGAAAAACGCGGCTTGGTAGCCGCGTTCATTTGATTGTCTTGATGAGTCCTACCGCTGACCTGACACGGTGAAACCCGACGCACGAAAAAAACTAACGCGACATGGGGCGAAAGTTCCGGGTCGTAGTTCGTGCGGGCGGGAAAAACATGTTGGGGCCTGTTGGTGCGCGCACTGCGGGGCGCGAATCAAGGTGCAGCAAAACAAATGCAGCCGAAATAGCTGCATGGATCGTTGCCGATTGTAGCACCGTTTGCGCGCTTTCCGTGGCGAAAACGCCACGGAGGATTGCAGTGAGCGCACCGGGGGCACAGCGAGATGTTTAGTGCCGACGGATCGGTCTGATTTTGGCCCGTTTGGTAACTCAAACGCGCGCCGAACACGTAATCTGCCCACGAATTTCAGGGCCGCGCACGGAAATGCGCCAGCGACAGCCGCGTCGTGACTGCGCGGATCGCCCTGGCCCCCCATCCGATCGTGGAGCAACGATGAATCGCGTTTCAGAGACTGCAAGCCAGATGACCGGCGGCTCGCTTCACGGCCCGCTTATCGCGCCGGCAGACGGCTCAGAGGCTCGCAAGCACCTGCTGCTGTCGCGGCCACCGCCGGTGATCCGGGTCGCGGTCCTGGACGACCATCCCGTCGTCGCGCTGGGCATTGGCGCCTTTTTGGAAAGCCGCCCGGGGTTTCATGTGGTGCACCGCGAGACCTCCGCACGCTCCCTGCTGGAGAAGCTGGCCAAGCAGCCGTGCGACGTCGCGCTGATCGACTTCTATCTGCCCCTGGAACCCTTCGATGGCGTCAACTACCTGCGGCGGGTGCGCCGCTATCACCCCAACATGGCGGTCATCACCTTTTCGGCCGGCAATCGCCAAGAGACCGAGTACGCCGCCTTCCGAGCCGGCGCCGCCGGTTACCTGGCAAAACAATGGGGCCTAGTGCTGCTGCCGGACATGATCCGCGGCGTGGTCGAGGCCAATACGCCGTTCCTGACGGTCGAAGACGGACAGATCTGCAGCATGGAGCCGACGGCGCCGCATGCCCTGCTGACGACGTCGGAAGTAGAGGTTCTGCGCCACATCAGGCAGGGCCTGTCGGTGACGCAGATTGCCCGCAGGCTGGTACGCAGCAAGAAGACGGTCAGCACCCACAAGCGCCGCGCCATGCGCAAGCTGGGGCTGTCGGATGATTTGTCGCTGGCGCTGTATTTGCGCGACAAGTTTGCCGAATGAATCGCGCGGCCGGTTGGCCGCGCGAGAGATCAGATGATGCGGGAGTACGTGGCGGTGGGAATGGCTGACCGCAGGTACTTGTCGAAGGCCATGGCCACGGCCCGCACGAAGTACCAGCCCAGGCCGGTGACCCGCAATTCGCCCAGGTGCAGATTCACCAGGCCCAGTTCGGCCAGGCTGGCCACCTGCGAGAGCTCGCGGCTGAAGTAGTCGCCGAACCGCAGGCCGTGCTTGGCTTCGATGCGGGCGAAGTCCACGCGGCCCTGGCACATGATGTCCATGATGATTTCGCGGCGGACCAGATCGTCGGGACTAAGGGCCAGGCCGCGTTCAACGGCGAACTTGCCGGATTCGATGGCGGCGTAGTATTCGTCGAGGATCTTGGCGTTTTGGCTGTAGGTGTCGCCGATGCGTCCGATGGCCGACACGCCAAGGGCGATGAGGTCGCGATCCGGCTGTGTGCTGTAACCCTGGAAATTGCGGTGAAGCTCGCCACGTTGCTTGGCTATGGCCAATGCGTCGGTGTTCAACGCGAAGTGGTCCATGCCGATATACGTGTAGCCCTGCTTCAGAAAACCCTGGATGGCGGAGCTGAGCAGGCCGACGCGCGTGGCGCGGTCCGGCAGGTCGGCTTCTTGAATGCGGCGCTGCGGTTTGAAGCGTTCGGGCAGATGCGCGTAGGCATAGAGCGCGATGCGGTCGGGACGCAGCGAGATGACCTGCTCGATGGTGCGGGCGAAGGATTCGGTGGTCTGCAGCGGCAGCCCATAGATGAGGTCCACGTTAACCGACGCATAGCCCAAGGCCCGTGCGCTGTGCATCAGCGCGGCGACATCCTCGTACGACTGGACCCGATGCACCGCGACCTGTACGCGTTCGTCGAAATCCTGGACGCCGAAGCTCAAGCGGTTGAAGCCCAGTTGCTGCAGGAAGGCCAGGCGCTCGGGGGTAGCTGTGCGAGGATCGACTTCGACGGAAATTTCGGCATCGGGCTCAAAGCGGAACGCGCCGCGCAGATCGCCCATCAGCCGCGCCAGTTCTTCGTTGGACAGGAACGTGGGGGTGCCGCCCCCGAAATGCAGTTGCGATACCGGCACGCCGGGACCGAGTTCCTGCACGTGCAGCGCGATTTCGCTGGACAGCGCATCGAGGTAGCGGGCGGCGCGGTCATGGTGGCGGGTCACCACCTTGTTACAGGCGCAGTAATAACAGACCGATTCACAGAAGGGAATGTGCACGTAGAGCGACAGTGGCTCGGCCGGGCTGGTTGCGCGCCGCTGCTGCAGGGCGAGGCGGTAGTCTTGCTCGCCGAAGCTTCCGTGATAACGGTCTGCCGTGGGATACGAGGTGTATCGCGGCCCGTTCTTGTCCAACCGGGCCAGCAGTTGGGGAGGAAAAAACGGCTCGGCGGTGGCGGGCGCCGGCGATTCCGAAGATTGAGGGCGTAGAGCGGCTTGCATAACCCGGATTATTCGCCTGCCCGGTCCCCGGCACATTGATCTTGCGCAAACGGCGATCACCGCGTCTGCCGCGGGGCAAGCTTTGCCAAGGCGGGTGAGCGCCACCCTGTTGCGCCGCCCTGCCCCGTAAAATGCCGCGACTCACCGGGCAAGACGTACACGCCGAGAATCGCGCAGCCCGATTCCTGCCACAGACTCCCGCCGCGAGATTCCCGCAGCAAACAAGGATCAATCAATGGAAACCGAACTGGAAGGCCGCCTGCTGGCCATGCGCCAAGCACTGGCGATTGCGATCGCCCTGTCGACCCGCAGCAGCCCCCAGGCCACCGACATGGCGCTGGAACTCCTGGGCGACCTGAAGGCCAATCTGGACAACACGCCGGCCGACAGCCCGTTTGGCAAGCCGGAATGGGTGGTGGGCGCCCATGACGAACTCGACGGCATCGCCCGGCTGGTGAGGGCGTTTACGCAAACGCCGGAACCGGACGACGACGCGCAGTAGACGCGCGCCGAACTCAGGCCAGAACTCCAACTGGCCTGACCACCAGACGAACAGCCGTGGATTCCCTCACATCGTTTTCCCTGAAAGCGGCGGTTTCCCCTTTCGTTTCAAGGGCGAGGTGCCTATATTGGTGGCCTGACCACCAGGCCAACCCTTTGTGCAGACCGCCCGATGAGCACCTTTCAAGCCGTCGCTGTCACTCGTCTGTATCGCATGATCGCCGACCAGATCGCGGGACGCATCCGGGCGGGCGACTTTCCGCGCGGCCGGCGGTTGCCGTCAGAGCGGGATCTGGCCGAACAATTGCAGGTCAGCCGCGCGTCGATCCGCGAAGCGCTGATCGCGCTTGAAATCGAGGGCTACGTCGAGGTCCGCGTCGGCACCGGCGTTTTCGTGGCCGACAAGGAAGGCGGCGGCACGGCATCTGCCGCCGGGCCGAACGCCAATGCGGCGCAGAGCGCCGACGACATCGGCCCGTTCGACCTGCTGGAAGCCCGCCTCCTGATCGAACCCGAATGCGCCGGCATGGCGGCCCAGCACGCCACGCCCGCCCAGCTTGCGGCGATCCGCGAAGCCCATGAGGGCATGTCGCTGACGGAGTCACCCGGTCGGCACGATCGCGAATTCCACGGCGCGATCGCCGCCGCCTGCGGCAACGCCGCGCTGGCCGCCGCGGTGGGCCATCTGTGGAACCTGACCCAGTCCAGCTCGGTGTACCGGCGGATGCAGGACTACTTCGTCGACGCCAAGGTGTGGGCCGTCGCCCACGCCGAACACCAGCGCATCCTGACCGCGATCGTGGCGCGCGACCCCATGCGGGCGCGCCACGCCATGCACGCACACCTGCTTGGCATCCTGGCGCGATTGCGCGAGGACTTTGGCGACGTTTCCAACCCCCGAGGCGATCTATGACGACACCCACCCTGTCCATCAACGGCAACCGGCTGTGGCAATCCTTGATGGATCTTGCGCAGATCGGCGCGACGCCCAAGGGCGGCAACTGCCGCCTGGCGCTCACCGCGCTCGATGGCCAGGGACGCGATCTGGTGACTGGCTGGATGCGCGATGCCGGCATGACGGTGCGCGTGGACCAGGTGGGCAACATCTTTGCCCGGCGCGCGGGCCGCGACGACAGCCTGCCGCCCGTCATGACGGGCAGCCACATCGATACGCAGCCCACGGGCGGCAAGTTCGACGGCTGTTATGGCGTGCTGGCCGGGCTGGAAGTCATCCGCACCCTGAACGACGCGGACGTGCAGACCGACGCCCCGCTGGAAGTGGCGATCTGGACCAACGAGGAAGGCTCGCGCTTTGTGCCGGTCATGATGGGATCGGGCGTATTCGCCGGCAAATTTCCGCTGGAAACCGCGCTGTCGGCGCGCGACGCGCAGGGCATCAGCGTGCGCGACGAGCTTGCCGCCATCGGATACGCGGGCGCCGATCCCGTGGGCGGCCGCCCGGTCGACGCCTATTTCGAGGCGCACATCGAGCAGGGTCCGATCCTTGAGCACGAGGAGAAGACCGTCGGCGTGGTGACGGGGTCGCTGGGGCTGCGCTGGTACGACATCACGGTGACCGGCATGGAAATGCACGCCGGACCGACACCGATGGCAATCCGCCGCGACGCGCTTTTTGCCACGAGCTTCCTGCTCCAGGCGGTCGTGAACATCGCCAACACCCACCAGCCGCACGGGCGCGGCACGGTGGGCGAGATCCACGCCTTTCCGGGATCGCGCAACGTGATCCCGGGCCAAGTGCGATTCACCACCGACCTGCGCCACGAAGACGAGGCGACGCTGGACCGCATGGACCAGGATTGGCGGCGTGTCTGCGACGACATCGCGGTCGCGCATGGCGTGCGCGTCGAGGTGAAGGATGTGCAGTACTTTCCGCCGACGCCGTTCGATCCCGATCTGGTCGACAAGGTGCTCAAGGGCGCCGCGAATCGTGGTCTGCCCGCGATGAACATCGTCACCGGCGCCGGACACGACGCCGTCTACATGGCCGCCGTCGCGCCCACCGCCATGATCTTCGTCCCATGCAAGAACGGCATCAGCCACAACGAAATCGAAGACGCCCGGCCCGAACATCTGGAGGCCGGTTGCAACGTCCTGCTCGACGCCATGGTGGCGCGGGCCAATGGCGCCAGTCAGCGCCCTGAATGATTTGCCCAAGCCGTAGCCAGCACGCCTGATTCGTCCAACAAAAATGCAAAGGGGAAAAAACTTGCAGCCGGACACTCACCGCACCGCAGCCGCCGACCACGCCGCCCTCGCCGCCCTGGCGAAGCACCATTGAATTCTCCGCATTGGTGCGCGGCGCCTTAACCAGCACCTGAACGAAGCATTGTTGCAGCAGCTCCACCCGCAGTACCCGAGAAACGCAGGTGGCATGAGGTTTGCTTGATTCGGCACGGCTATCGCCGCGTCCAGGCGGCCGCCTGTCCGACCCTTTCCAGCCCGGAGGCTCGCAGTGAAATCGAAAAACTGGTTTTCCCTAAGCATCGGCGCATTGGTCCTTGCGGCCGCGCTGCCCGCCACGCAGGCGTTCGCCCAGACCAAGGGCGGCACGCTGAACATGATCGTGCAGCCCGAACCGCCGGTGATCGTCACGGCCATCAATCAGCAGGGGCCAACGCAATTCGTTGCAGGCAAGATCTACGAAAGCCTGCTGACCTACTCCACCGACTTGAAGCCGCAGCCCGGGCTGGCCAAGTCCTGGGAAGCCGCCGCTGACGGGCTGACCTACACCTTCCATCTGCAGGACAACGTGAAGTGGCATGACGGCAAACCGTTCACGTCCGAAGACGTGGTGTTCTCGCTGGCAGAGATGCTGCCCAAGACCCATGCGCGCGCCCGCGTCATCCTGAACAAGTTCGTCGATTCCGTGACGGCCCCGGATGCCAAGACCGTGGTCATCAAGCTGAAGACGCCGTTCCCCGCCTTCATGCTGATGTTCGAACCCGGCTTTGCGCCGATGATGCCCAAGCATCTGTACGCCGGCACGGACTACATGACCAACCCCGCCAACCAGAAGCCCGTGGGCACCGGGCCGTTCGTCTTCAAGGAATGGAAGCGCGGCGAATACATCAAGCTGGCGCGCAATCCCGACTACTGGAAGCCGGGCAAGCCCTATCTGGATGAGCTGGTGTTCAACGTGATTCCGGATGCGGCGTCGCGCGCCGTGGCGTTTGAGCGCGGCAGCGTGGACGTGCTGCGCGGCGGCGACGTGGACAACGTCGACATCAAGCGCCTTCGCGGCCTGCCCAACGTGGAATACACGACAGCGGGCTGGGAAATGTTCTCGCCTCAGGCCTACCTGATCTTCAACATGCGCAAGCCGCCCTTCGACAATCTGAAGGTGCGTCAGGCGGTCATGGCCGCCATGAACCGCAACATGGTGGTCAACAACATCTTCTTCGGCCTGGGCAAGGTGTCGACCAGCCCGTTCGTGACGACCGAGATGTTCTACGACAAGAACATGCCGCCGATGCCGTTCGACATGAAGAAGGCGCGCGCGCTCATCAAGGAGTCGGGCATCAAGCCGGGCGACTACACGATCCGCCAGCTGAGCTTCCCGTACGGATCGACCTGGGACCGGCTGGGTGAATACACCAAGCAGGCGCTGGAGCAGCTTGGCTTCAAGGTGAACGTGGAATCGACGGACGCCGGCGGCTGGGCCAGCCGCACCGGCAACTGGGACTTCGACCTGACGACCACCTTCACCTACCAGTACGGCGATCCCGCGCTGGGCGTGCAGCGGCTGTACATCTCGTCGAACATCGTCAAGGGTTCGCCCTTTGCCAACGTGCAGGGTTACAGCAACCCCGAGACCGACAAGCTGTGGGAGGCCGCCGCCTCCGAGGTCGATCCGGCCAAGCGCCAGGAGCTCTACACCAAGATCCAGACGACCCTCGTCAACGAGGTGGCCAACGGATTCCTGGTCGACATGGAGTTCCCCACCCTGTCTCGCGCCAACGTGAAGAACCTGGTCAAGACCGCCATCGGTCTGAACGAGTCGTTCGACGACGTCTACATCGAGAAGAAGTAAGCGCTGTCAGGAAGTTGCCGCGGGTTCGCTCGCGGCAGCTTCCGGCTGTGCGATGGGCCCGCTTGCCGCCGGCAAATCCCGTCCTGAAAGGACCCGAGCATGAGATTCCTGTCTTTCCTGCTTTCCCGCATCGGCAAGGCCCTGGTGGTGGTGCTGGGCGTGGTGATCATCAATTTCTTCCTGATACGGCTGGCGCCCGGCGACCCCGCCGCCGTGCTGGCCGGCCAGGCCGGCGCGGGCGATGCCGCCTACGTGGACCAGCTGCGTGTCGCCTTCGGGTTGGACAAGCCGATCCTGACGCAGCTCCTGCTTTATCTGAAGGGCGTGGTGCAGCTGGACCTGGGCTTTTCCTACCGCAATCACGTACCAGTGCTGGACCTGATCGTCGAGCGCTTGCCCGCCACCTTCCTCCTGATGTCGTGCGCCTTCGTGTTTTCGATCGTGCTGGGCGTGCTGCTGGGCGTGGTGGCGGCCAAGGCGCGCTACCGCAACAAGCGCCGCTGGATCGACAGCTCGGTGATGACCGGCGCCCTGCTCCTGTACGCCACGCCGCTCTTCTGGCTGTCGCTGATGGGCATTCTGCTGTTTTCAGTGGTGCTGGGCTGGCTGCCGGCGTTCGGCATGGAAACCGTGGGCGCCAACCTGACCGGCTGGGCGCGCGCGGGCGACATCGCCCTGCACCTCATCCTGCCGACCGTGACGCTGGGCTGCTTCTTCATGGCGGTCTATGTGCGGCTGACGCGCGCGTCGATGCTGGAAGTGATCGGCATGGACTTCGTGAAAACGGCCCGCGCCAAGGGCGTGAGCCCCAGCCGTGTGATCCGCGCGCACGTGCTGCGCAACGCGCTGCTGCCGGTCATCACGTTTGCCGGCATCCAGCTCGGGCAGATGGCGGGCGGCGCGGTCCTGACCGAAACCGTCTTCGCGTGGCCCGGCATCGGCCGTCTGATGTTCGACGCCCTGCTGCAACGCGACTACCAGCTTCTGCTGGGCATCTTCCTGGTCACGTCCATCATGGTCGTCGTCTTCAACCTGTTGACCGACGTGCTGTACCGCCTGATCGATCCGCGCATCGGCGCGGGTGCGCAGCAAGGAGCCTCCGCATGAAGTCATTCGCCCAACGTTACATGCGCAACTACGGGGCGGTGGCCGGGCTGGTCATCATGCTGATCGTGGTGGCCGTGGCCCTGGCGGCGCCGCTGCTGTACGAGGAATCGCCGTGGATGATGGTGGCCGATCCGCTGATCCCGCCGTTCACCAATGCGGACTATCCGTTCGGCACGGACATGCTGGGCCGCGACATCACGGCCGGCCTGGTGTGGGGCGCGCGCGTGTCGCTGATGGTCGGTTTGCTGTCGACCGCCGTGGCGCTGCTGTTCGGCATCCTGGTCGGATCGGTGGCCGGCTATTGCGGCGGCCGCGTGGACGACGCGCTGATGCGCTTCACCGAGTTTTTCCAGACCATTCCGCAACTGGCGATGGCCGTCGTGCTGGTCGCCATTTTGAGCCCGTCGGTGTATTCGATCATGGGCGCGATCGCCGTGGTGTCCTGGCCGCCGGCAGCGCGGCTGGTGCGGTCGGAGTTCATGACGCTCAAGCAGCGCGAATTCGTGCAGGCGGCCATCGTCATCGGCCAGACGCCGGCGCGCATCGTGGGCACGCAGATCCTGCCCAACGCCATGTCGCCCATCATCGTGTCGGCCTCGTTCATGGTGGCGACCGCCATCCTGACGGAATCGTCGCTGTCTTTCCTGGGCCTGGGCGACCGCAACCTGATGAGCTGGGGCTTCATGATCGGCGCGGCGCGCACGATGATCCGCGAAGCCTGGTGGATGAGCGTGTGGCCTGGCGTCGCCATTTTGCTGACCGTGCTGGCCATCAACCTGATCGGCGAAGGCCTGAACGACGCCCTCAACCCGCAACTGCGCAAGCGCGGCGAATAGGAGGCCGGCATGAATGCAAATTTGGAATCCGCGCCGCTGCTGTCCATCCAGAACCTGACCATCGCGCTCCCCAAGGGCGGCGACCGTCCGTACGCGGTCCAGGACGTCTCGTACGACATCCGTGCCGGTGAAATCCTGTGCATCGTCGGCGAATCCGGGTCGGGCAAGTCCATGAGCGCCAACGCCATCATGGGACTGCTGCCCGACTACCTGACCCCGCAGCAGGGCCGCATCCTGTTCCGCGGCCAGGATCTGCTGCAGCTGGACGAGCCGGCGCTTCAGGCCATGCGCGGCAAGGACATGGCGATGATCTTCCAGGAGCCGCTGTCGGCCCTGAACCCGCTGATGACGGTGGGCGAGCAGATCAGCGAGGTAATGCGCGTGCATGACGCCTACCCGGGCGCCGAGCGCCTGAAGCGCACGCTGGAACTGCTGGAATTCGTGGGCCTGCCGGATCCGGCGACGCTCTATCACGTCTACCCGTTCCGGCTGTCGGGCGGACAGCGCCAGCGCGTGATGATCGCGATGGCGCTGGCGCTGGAACCGGCGCTGCTGATCGCGGACGAGCCTACGACAGCGCTGGACGTGACGACGCAGGCGCAGATCCTGGCGCTGATCGCGCGCATCCAGAAAGCCAAGGGCATGGGCGTGATGTTCGTCACGCACGACTTCGGCGTGGTGGCCGAGATCGCGCACCGTGTGGCGGTCATGGAGAAAGGCATCCTGGTGGAGCAAGGCCCGGCCGACGAAGTGCTCAACCGTCCGCGTCATCCCTATACCCAGCGCCTGATCGCGGCGGTGCCTCACCGGCGCGGCGAGGAGCGCGCCGGGATCGCGGACGACAGGCCGGTGCTGGAGGTCAAGGACCTGAAGAAGACCTACGTGATCGGCCACGGCTGGCTGGGCAACAAGCGCGAGGTGCATGCGGTGGACGGCGTGAGCTTTGCCGTGCGGCGCGGCGAGACGCTGGGCATCGTGGGTGAATCGGGATCCGGCAAGTCCACCATCGGCAAATGCCTGCTCAAGCTTGTCGGCATCAATGGCGGCCAGTTGCTGTTCAACGGGCAGGACATCGCCACGCTTCCCGAGTCGCGCTTTCGACCGATGCGGCACGAGATCCAGATGATCTTCCAGGACCCATTTGCCTCGCTCAACCCCCGGCATACCGTGGGCCGCATCATCAGCGACGGCCCGGTCGCCAACGGTGTGGCGCGGGCACAGGCCGAGGCCCGGGCTCGCGAACTGCTGTCGCTGGTGGGCATGGATCCGTCTGCCTTCGATCGTTATCCCAACCAATTTTCGGGCGGCCAGCGCCAGCGCATCGGCATCGCCCGCGCCTTGGCGCTGGAACCGAAGGTGCTGGTGGCCGACGAATCGGTCTCCGCGCTGGACGTGTCGGTGCAGGCGCAGGTGCTGCAACTGCTGCACGACCTGCAGCAGCGGCTGAAGATTGCGCTGGTGTTCATCACCCACGACCTGCGCGTGGCGGCGCAGATCTGCAATTCGGTGCTGGTCATGCATCGCGGCAAGGTGGTCGAGTACGGGTCGCCGGCGCAGATCTTCGACAACCCGCAGCACGCGTACACACGCCAGTTGATCGCCGCGGTGCCGGGCCAGCATTGGGACCCGACCAAGGCGCAGGCCGCCTGACCGCAATTCCATCATCGCCATTCAGGAGAACCGCTTATGCAACGCCCCGCTGCCATCCCCACCGTGCAGATCGACAACGAGCAGGTCACCGTCACGGAGTGGCGCTTCCCGCCGGGCGGCGAGACGGGTTGGCACCGCCATGGCATGAACTATGTGGTGGTGCCGCAGACGACCGGCCCGCTGCTGCTGGACACGCCCACCGGCCAGGTGACCAGCCAGCTCACCACCGGCGTCGCGTACTACCGGCCGGTCGGCGTGGAGCACAACGTCATCAATCCCAGCGACACGGAATTCGTGTTCGTCGAGATCGAACTGAAGCGGGCATGAGCCCCGCGCATCTGGCATCGACCCGGACGGTCTGAGCGAGGATATCCATGAAGGCCTTTTTTTCCGAAGAACAGTTGCTGCATTCGCCCCGCCAATTCATGCGGCTGGGCCGCATCAGCGCCCCGACCGACCTGCCGTCGCGCGCCGAGAACCTGCAGCAGGCGCTGGCCGCCCGCGGCGTCAAGGTCGAAGCGCCGGCCGATTATGGGCGCAAGCCGCTCGAACACGTCCACAGCGCGGATTATCTGGAGTATCTGGAAACGGCCTTTGTGCGCTGGCAGGCGTTGAAGGCGCCGGGCGTGGATCCCGGTCCGGAAGTGCTGCCCAACCTGTCGCCGTACTACAACGGCCGCATCGACGCCGCCGGGCGCGGCCCCTGCCCCTCGCCGTCCATCGTGGCGCAGACCGGGTACTACCTGAGCGACCTGTCCTGCCCCATCGGGCCGCAGACGTGGCAATCGGCGCTGCGGTCCACCCATAGCGCGCTGGCGGCGGCGGATCATGTGCCGGGCGGTGGCGGGGTGGCGTATGCGCTGTGCCGGCCGTCCGGCCATCACGCCCATCGCGATCGCGCGGGCGGCTTCTGTTACCTGAACAGCAGCGCCGCCGCGGCCAGCCGGCTGCTGCAGACGTGGTCCAAGGTGGCGGTGCTGGACGTGGACGCGCATCACGGCGACGGCACGCAGAACATCTTCTATCAGCGGCCGGAGGTGATGACGGTGTCGCTTCATGCCGACCCGGCGGGCTACTACCCCTTCTACACCGGCTACGCGCACGAGCGCGGGCATGGCGCTGGCGAAGGGTTCAACCTGAACCTGCCGCTGGCCCACGGCTGCGGAAACGCGGAATTCCTGCAGGCGCTGGACACCGCGCTGGACGCTTTGGCGGGCTATGCGCCCGAGGCGCTGGTCCTGCCGCTGGGGTTCGACACGTACAAGGACGATCCCATCAGCGTGCTCCGGTTGGACATCGACGCCTACCGCGACATCGGCGCGCGCGTCGCCGGTCTGGGCGTGCCGACCGTGGTGGTGCAGGAAGGCGGCTACATGGTCGAGGCGATCGGACCGGCGCTGGACGCGTTTCTTGAAGGATTCGACCGTGGCGGCAAGTGACCATGCGCAGGGGGACGCAAAGGCGTGCATGAGCACGTGCGCCGCATGAGCGCCCTGACCGGCTCAACGCCCGCGCGCCAGACGGGAATTTTGCTGTTCTTTGCCGCGCTGGTGGCGTTTGCCACCTTCGACGCGGGCGCCAAGCAGTTGCTGGAACGCTACCCCGCCCCCTTCCTTAATGTGATGCGCTACCTGGCGGTGGTGACGCTGGCGATGGGCATGCTGTGGCGCCACGGCCGCGGCCTGCGCCTGCGCGACGCGCCGGAGAAGCCGCTGCTGGTGCTGCGCGGCGTCATGCTGGCCACGGTGGCCACCTGCTTCATGACCGCGCTGATCTGGATGCCTCTGTCCGAAGCCACCGCCATCTACTTCACGGCGCCGCTCATCATGGTGGCGCTGTCGCCCTGGATGCTGGGCGAACGCGTCCACGTGGCGCAATGGGGCGCCGTGGCTGCGGGCTTTGGCGGCATGCTGCTGATCGTGCGGCCCGGCGGCGACCTGCCTCTGCTGGGCACGTTGCTGATGGCCGTGTCGGCCGTCAGCTACGCGATCTTCCAGGTGTTGACGCGCAAACTGTCGAACAAGGTGCCGGGGCCGGTGCAGTATGCGTACACCGCCTTCATCTGCCTCATCGTGACAGCGCTGCCGGCGCCCTTCTTCCTGCCCGATCCCTGGCCGGGGCCGGCGGACACCGCCATCATCCTTGCGCTGGGCGCGTGCAGCGGCCTTGCGCAGATTCTGCTGATCGCCGCCTTCCAGCGCGTCCCGGCCGCGACGCTCGCGCCGCTGAACTACTTTCAGTTGCTGCTGGCGCTGGGCTTCAGCACGTTCTGGTTCCAGCGCCCGCCAGACGCGCTGGCGCTGGCGGGCATGGGACTCATCATGGCGGCCGGAGTGTTTCTGGCGCTGCGCCCGCTTAGAAGTCCATCGACGCCGACAGCATGAACGTGCGCGGCGCGCCCAGCGCCAGGCTGGAGAGCTGCGGCATGCCCCAATAGGCCTTGTTCGTCAGATTGTTGATGGCGGCGCGCAGCACCACCTGGCGGTCCGCCACCTTCGTGGCGTAGCGCGCGCCGATGTCGTACGTGGTGCGCCCGCCCACCGACAGCGAGTTGTCCGCGCTGATGTATTGCTTGGACACCGAGGTCGCGTTGGCGGTCAACGTCAGGCCCTGAACCGCCGGCACGTCCCATTCCACCCCAAGCTTGCCCTGCAGCCGGGGGATGCCCGTGGCCTGCTTGCCCTCGTTGGCCGCGACGGCGGCTTTCGTCACCTTGGGATCGATGTAGGCGACGCCGCCGATCAGGCGCACGCCGCGCAGCGGTTCGCCGAAGAAGCCCCATTCCACGCCCTGGTTGCGCTGCTCGCCGCCGAACGAAAACACGTTTGTGACCGGATCGGTATAGCTGCTGGGACGCTCGATTTCAAACAGCGCCAGCGTATGGGTGAAATCGCCCAGATCGACCTTCAGGCCGATCTCCTTCTGCTTGGTCTTGAAGGGCGCAAAGAGCTCGCCTGCGTTGGCCGCGGTGGCGGGCGCGGACTGCCCCTTGGAGAGACCCTCGATGTAGTTCGCGTAAACGGAAATGTTGTCCGTCGCCTTGACGAGCAGCGCGGCGGCGGGCGTCGTGGCGTGGGCGTCATAACGGCTGGTGCGCGCGCCGGTGGCGACGCTGAAGCTGTCGGTGCGGACCTCCTGGCGGCGCGCGCCCAGCGTCAGTTGCACGCGGTCCTCCGCAAAGGACAAGGTGTCGGCCAGGCCATAGCTGATCATGCGCGTCTTGCTGTGCATGATGGGGGGAAACACGCCGGCGGGCGCCGGGCCCCAGACCGGGTTGTAGATGTTGGTGACCCAGTCCGCGCCGGGCACCGAACGGCGGCCGTAGTCGTGCTGGTCGTCGGAGTAGTACGTGGCGTTCAGCACCCACTGGTGCTTGATCGCGCCGGTCTGCAGTTTGCCTCGCAGGCCCGCGTCGCCAGAGGTCTTGTCCACCTCCATGTTGAGTTGCCCCATCGACGTGCGGAAGTCGCCGGCATCGTTGAACACCTGCGCCGACATGGCGCCGCTGTAGGTGTATTCGGAACGGCTGGTGCCGAGGGCCGCGTACGCCATCAGCTTGTCGGTGACGTCGAATTCGCCGCGGATCATGGCGCCGCGATCCTGGTTCTTCACGTAGGCCCAATCCGGGTTCAACAGGGTTTCGGGCTTGGGCGGCTTGGGCACGCCGATGCCGGGGGCCAGGTTGATGCCGCGCGTCACGCCGTCGATGCGCTCATCGGTGTCGTACAGATCGGCGGAGATGCGGACCCGCTCGCCGCGCCAGTCCAGGCCCAGCGATGCCAGTTGCGCACGCTTTTTCTGGTCGTCGACGGGGCCGTCGCCGTTGCGGTACATGCCGTTGAACCGGATGCCGAACTGCTGGTTCTCGCCGAAGCGCCGCCCCATGTCCAGGTGCCCGCCGAACTGCGCGTCCGACATGTAGGTGGCGGTCAGGCGCGTCAGGGGCTCGGCGCCGGCGCGCTTGGACACCAGGTTGACCGTGCCGCCGACCGAACCGCCGGGAGGCATGCCGTTCAACAAGGCGGACGGGCCTTTCAAGACTTCGATCCGCTCGAACATCTCGGGCGACGTCCGGTAGTAAGGCGCCATGCCGGCCAGTCCGTTGAACGTCATGTCGGTGGTGGCGGACGAGAAGCCGCGGATCGAGTAGTTCTCGCTCCACGCGCCCGACACGCCGTTGCTGAACACTGACGGGTCCGTGCGGGCGATGACATCGGTGATGTCCTTGGCCTGCAGGTCCTCGATGTACTTTTCCGTGTAGTTGATGACGGAGAACGGCGTGTCCATGAAGTCCTTGTCGCCCAGGAAACCCACACGGCCGCCGTACGTGACCTGGCCGCCGGCGTACGGCGTTGACGGCGCCTCCTGCACGTCGGCCTGACCCGTGACTGTCACCGTGGGCAGGGTCTTCACACCCGCCTCCTGTTGCGCCCACGCCGGCGTCGCAACCGCAGCGCCCAGCGTAAGGCCGAACACCGCGGCGACGAGAGGGTTCAAGGAAAAGGCGGGCTTTGCCTGCCCGGCTAGCGGCGAAGGACGTGCGACGCGGCCGCTATGGCGACGTTTGCTCATGGAATGCTCCGTTCAGTTGAGCTGGGATCGCCCAACAATTCAGGCGACTGGGAATCATTTACGTTTGAATCGGCAATGACGCGCGGGGCGTCTTGAGGAATCAGTTCCGGTAAGGCCTCATGACTTCGTCGATCATGAGATGCAGCGACTTCACGCTGGCGGCAGTGACATACCAGGCTTCGGCGTCGGCAAAGACCACGCGGCCGTCTTGCCATGCGGCGGTCTGACGCAGCAGCGGGTTGCCCAGCGTCTCGGCGTTCAGGGCCGGCCGGCGTTCCATCACGGCCGTGCGGTCGACCACGTAGACGATGCCCGGGTTCGCCTGCTGGATGAATTCGCTGGAGATCGGCTGGCCATGCAGGCCGCCATCGGCCAAGGGACTGGCCGGTTTCACGCCCAGCGCCTTGAAGATGAAGCCGTAGCGGGAATGCACGCCGAACGAACTGAAGGCGCCGTTGTTGTGCAGCACGACGAGCGCCGTTTCCGGACGATCGCGGATAAGCGCGCGGGCCGCTTCAACCTTGGCGTCCAGATCGGCCGCCTTTCTGCGGGCGAGGTCCTCCTTGCCGAAAATGCGTCCCAGCGTCAGCAGGTGGTCCTTCACGATCTCGATGTGGTTGGCCTGACTGTCGCGGTAGTCCACGTCGAAGTGGACGGTGGGCGCGATCTGGCTCAGCTCCTTGTAGTGGTTCGCCTGCAGCGAAGTGATCAGGATGAGATCCGGCTTGGCCGCGTGCACGCGCTCCAGATTCGGCTGGACGATGGCGCCCATGTCCCGCACTTCAGGCGCGTCGCGGTAGCGGGCCAGGAAGTGCGGCACGAAGTCCTTCGGCATGCCCACGACGGGGACGCCCAGCTCGTCCAGAAAATCCACTTCGTTCATGTCCAGAGCCACTACGCGCTGCGGCAGCCGGTCGATCACGGTTTCGCCCAGTTTGTGTTTGACGGTGATGGGGACGTAGGCATTCTGCGGCGGCGCATCTGCGGGTGCCGCGGCGGACGTTGCCGCCGCAGCCTTGGGCGTGTCCGTGGCTTGCCCGCAGCCGTGCAGCGCCGCCGTTGCGGCCATCGCGGCGGCAAGCAGCAGCGCCCTCGGCCAGTGCGACAGGATCATTTCAGTTCTCCAGGAGGATTGAAGTAATTGCACAGGCGGCCGCGATCACCCTGCGTAATCTCGAAGTCCAGCCCGTACAGTTCGCGCAGCCGGTCTTCGGTCATGACCTCGTGCACCGCGCCCGCGCAGTGCACCGCCCCGCCCTTCAGCGCGACGACATGGTCCGAATAGCTGGCCGCGAAGTTGATGTCATGCACGACCAGGATCACCGTGCGACCGTGGTCGTCGCAGAGACGGCGCAGCGCGCGCATGATCTGCACGGCGTGCCGGATGTCCAGGTTGTTCAGCGGCTCGTCCAGCAGCAGGCAATCGGTCTGCTGCGCGATGGTCATGGCCATGAACGCCATCTGCCGCTGGCCGCCGCTCAACTCGTCCAGGTAGGCGCGGCGCAGCGGCTCCAGCGATAGAAACGTGATGGCCTGGTCGATCGCCTGCGTGTCCTGCGGCGTCAAGGCGCCGCGGCTGTAGGGAAAGCGCCCGAATGCCACCAGGTCTTCCACCGTGAGCCGCAGGTTGAAGTCGGGAGACTGGCGCAAGGTGGCGACGCGCCGCGCGTAATCGGCGCGGCGCATGTCCGCCACGTTGCGGTCGCCGATGAAGACGTCGCCCTGCGTCGGTTCCATCAACCGCGCCATCATCATCAGGAGCGTGGTCTTGCCCGCGCCGTTCGGGCCGATGAGCGACGTCAGCTTGCCTTCAGGGAACTGCAGGCTCACGTCGCGCAGGACGGCTTTCGCGCCATGGGTTTTGCAAAGATTTCTGGTCGTGATCATGCGGTGCCCCGCGTGCGCGCCATCAGCGCGAGAAACCAGCCGCCGCAGACCAGGTTGACCAGGATGCCGACGGTGGTCTTGTAGTTGAAGATGTGTTCGACCGCGAGCTGGGCCAGGATGAACATGCCGACAGCGATGGCGCAGCCGGTGGGCAACGTGATGCAGTGCCGGCGTGTGCGCGCCAGCGCATACGCGGTGTTGGCCACGAAGATGCCCATGAACGCCGTGGGTCCCAGCAGGCTGGTGGAAACGGCAACCAGCACCGCGATCAAGGCCAGATGCAGTTGCACGGCGCGCGGATGGTCAACACCCAGCGACATGGCCTGGTCACGCCCCAGCGACAGGACGTCCAGCGTCGGCAATTGCGGGCGTCCGGCCAGGCATACCGCGGCAACAACGGCGGCGGATGCCAGCAACTGCGCCGGCTCGGCCTTGCCGAACGAGGCCTGGGTGAAGCCCAGCAGGATCGAGAACTCTCCCGGACTGGTCTTCAGCTGCACGAACTGCGTGAAGGTGCCGATCACCATGGTCAGCACCAGTCCCACCAGCAGCAGGAAATACACGTTCTGCCTGCCGTGGCGGAACAGCCAGCGATGAAGAATCCACGAATACGCCAGCATCACCAGGACCGAGATCAGGAAGTTGCCGTTTGGCCCGAGCAGCACCAGGCTTTGCGTGCCCAGCGCCAGGATCATCACAGACTGCAGCAGCAGGTACACGGCCTCGTAGCCCATGATGGCGGGCGTGAGGATCCGGTTGCCGGTCAGGGTCTGGAACACGATCGACGACCACGCGATGCAGACGCCGCCGATGACCATGGCAGCCAGCCGCGCCAGGCGTTTGGGGATGACGTAGTCGAAGTCCAGGCCCGACCGGAAAAACAGGAACACCACGGCCAACGCGATGACCGCCATCCAGACCGCGTTCCGGGAAGCTGCGCGCATCATCGGTGCTTCCAGAAAATCAGCGCCAGAAACAGGACGCCGCCCACGCCCCCCGCCGTCAGGCCAATGGGCACTTCGAACGGATAGATCAGCACGCGCCCCAGGATGTCGCAGACCAGCAGCAGCGACGCGCCACCCAAGGCGACGACGGGCAGCGTGCGGCTCAGGTTGTCGCCGTAATGGAGCGCAACCAGATTGGGCACGACCAACCCCACGAACGGAATTGCGCCCACCGTGATGATCGTGGCCGACACCGTGACCGCGACCAGCATCAGGCCCAGCGCGACGGTGTCGTTGTAGCAGACCGCCGCACTCGGCCGATGGCCATCGGCAAACAGCTCATCGGTGCGCGCAGCGGCTTCCAGACGGTTCGGCGCCGACTCGATCATCCAGCCCGGCGGCAGCGACAGACCGGCCTCGGCCAGCGCCTGCTGGAAACCGGCACGGCGCTGGTGGCACGAGCTCGATGCAGCGTGGCCGCCGAAGAAGGCGATCTGGCGATGGCCGCGCTCGATCAGGTGGCGCGTGGCCAGATAGGCGCCGTGCTGGTTGTCCAGGGTCAGGAAGTCCCAGTCGGCCCCTTCCAGTTCGCGGTTGAACAGCAGCACGTTGGCATTGGCACCCAGTGCCTGTCGCAACTGCACGGTATCGCTGCCCTCGGCCGGCGACAGGATCAGGCCGGCCGGGGTGTGCTCCATCAACGTGGACAGCACCGCCTGCTGGCGCTCCGGCGATTCGCCAGTACTGCCGAGCAGGGTCACGTAGCCGCGTCCGCCCAGCGCCTCGTCCACGCCGGACGCGAATTCGGCGAAGAACGGGTTGGAAAGATCGTTGATCACCAGCGCGATGCTCGACGAGGTACGTCGGCGCAGGTTGGCGGCAGCGCGGTTGTAGACATAGCGCTGCCGGCGCAGCTCGGCCTCGACCTTGGCACGGGTATCGACGTTGACCAGCGGGCTGCCGCGCAACACCAGCGACACGGTCGCGCGTGACACGCCGATGGCACGCGCAATGTCGGTCACCGTCACTGCCTTGCCGGCGCGCTTGCTGGGACTGCTGCCGTTGTCGTTCATCGTCTTCCCGGACTCCGCTGGAGGCTCAAGCCTAATGGATCAGGGCCGTGTCGTGCCGTGCCGTTCGCTGGGTCACCGCGAACGGCACAGTCCGGCTCAGCGCAGCTGGCTGCCCGGTGCCGCGCACCAGGACACCGGCAGGTCCTTCACCGCCGTACCCCAGCCCTGCTCCGGCGCCTTCGCGTCAAGCGCGAACTGCAGGCGCGGGCCCTGCTGCAGCTGGTTCCAGTCCAGCCAGACCGGCGCATGCGCCTGGCCATCGACCTGCACGCCCTGAACGTACTGCAGGCGGCGACCATCGGCACCCGGCGCGTCGATGCGCAGCGTCCGGCCATTGCCCATGTCCAGTTCCACCTTGCTGAAGCGCGGGGTGTGCAGCAGGAACTGGCCGCTGCCCGGCACCGCCGGGTACACGCCGATGGCGCTGAACAGGTACCAGGCCGACATCGTGCCGAGGTCATCGTTGCCGGTCACGCCGTTGGGCGCATTGGTGAACAACTGCTGCGCGGCGCGCACCACGGCCGCGGTCTTCCACGGCTGGCCGATCAGCGTGTACAGCCACGGCGAGTGCAGGTCCGGCTCGTTGTTGGGGTTGTAGCGGAACTGGTTGTAGTAGCTGTACGGTCCGACCACCCACTCCTTGCGGGCGGCGTTGAGCGGGTCCGCCTGCAGCGCGTCCATCGCGAAGAAGGCATCGAGGCGGCGGCCGGCCTGTTCGCGGCCGTCCATCGCATCGACCAGGCCCGGCACGTCCTGCTGCGCCAGCCACTGGTACTGCCACGCCGTGCCTTCATGGAAACCGTGGTGCGAACGCGGGCTGTAGTGGCCATCGGCCGGGGTGTACCACTGGCCATCCTCGGTGCGCGGGCGCGGGAAACCGGTGAAGCCGGTCTCGGCGTCGCGCACCTGCGGGTCCCACACCTTGCGCCAGTTGCGGCCGCGCTCACGCAGCGTCGCCGCGTCCTGCGCATGGCCGAGGCCATCGGCCATCTGCGAAAGCGCACAGTCGGCCAGTGCGTATTCCAAGGTAGCCGAACCGCCGTGGTGCGGATCGACGTCCATGCCCTTGGACGGGAACGCGCGGTCGTAGACCACGTAGCCCTTGTCCAGGTACGTCGGGTTGCCGGAGCGGCCAGCCATGCGCGAGTTCAGCGGCGGCGTGCCGAAGGCATTGCGGCGCAGCGCATCCCAGGCCTGCGATTCACGGCCCTTGAGCGCACCGAAGCGCCACAGGTCGACCATGAACGGGGTGACCGGATCGCCGGTCATGATGTTGGTCTCGAAGTTGGCATAGCCCCAGCGCGGCAGCCAGCCGCCCTGCTCGTCGATCGCCAGCAGGGTACGGCCGATGTCGCGCGCCACGTCCGGGCGGGTCAGCGCCAACCACTGGTTCTGCGCGCGGTAGGTATCCCACAGCGAGAAGTACTCGTAGTAGGTCCAGCCATCGGCACGGTGGATGCCATCGTCATAGCCGCGGTAGCGGCCGTCGGCGTCGTTGCCGGTCATCGGCTGCAGCAGCGCGTGGTAGACCGCGCTGTAGAACACAGCGCGGTCATCGGCGGTGCCGCCCTGCACGCGCACCCGGCCCAGCTGCTCGCGCCACGACTGCTGGGACAGCGCACGCATCCGGTCGAAACCAAGCAGCGCGCCGCCCTGCATGCCTTCCGCGCGCAGGTTGGTACGCGCGCCTTCGGCATCCACGTGCGAGATCGCGCTGACTGCCGTCACCGACTGGCCCTTGGCCAGGTCGAAGCTGAGCCAGGCACCGTTCGGCTTCTGCTCGCCTTCCATGCTGTGGCGCGCGCCCGGCAGGCCACCGCCCTCGCCCCAGGTGCCATGCGCCTTGAACGGGCGGTCGAACTCGATGCGGAACCAGGTGGTGTACTGATGGCCGCCGCAGAAACTCTTGGTCACCAGCTTGCCCTCGACCACGCGGTCGCCGACCACATCGACCACGCTGCCGATCACCGAATGGCGCTCATTGGCCTGGCCGACATTGACCAGCACGTGGCCCTCGCCCTGGCGCTGGCTGAAGGTGTAGCGCTCGGCCGCGGCACGTGTACGCGCGGTGGCCTCGGCGTCGATGCCGCCGTAGCTGGTCAGGCGCACCTTGTAATAGCCGGCCTGGCCGATCTCGCCGTCATGCGTGTACGAAGCGGCATAGGTCTTGTGGTTGAAGTTCTTGGCGTCAGCAGTATCGAAATCGCCGCCCGGACCGATGCTGCCGGTGACCGGCAGGATCGACACCTGCCCGCCCTGCTCCCAGCAACCGGCGCCGGAGATGAAGGAGTGACCGAAACCGCGGATCTTCTCGTCGTCGTAGCGCCAGCCCGAATAGTGGCTGCCGATCGGGCTGACCTGGATCAGGCCGAACGGTGCCGATGCGCCGGGGAAGGTATTGCCGTCGTCCTTGCTGCCGATGAAGGTGTTGACCTCGCGCTCCAGCGCCGCCGGTGCGGCCTGCAGCAGCATCGGCATGGTCGAAAGCGCCAGCAGACAGGCCAGGCGCGCCAGCGGGCGGGAGGACAATGGGACGGCGGGAGCGGACGGCACTGGGCGCATGTCGGGTTCCTGTAGTCGATGACGCGGAGGCAGACGGCCGGGATCGTTCGGCACCGTTCCGCTGAGTCCCGCCGTGACCGGCAGAGAGCTCCCCCTGGAATGACGCCCGACCCACCAGACCGTGAATTTAGATCGATTCAAGTAGAGCATGCAGGTTCAGCCGAATGCATTCTGCGGCGCAGCATGAGAGGGGTCTTCGGNNCGGGTTGCACCCGGCACCCGCTTCAGGCCAGAGCCGAAGCCGAAGCAACAGCAAAAGCCGACTATCCGTGGGATGGCGGGATGGGTCCGGTTGCGGGGGACGCCGTAGACCCGTCCCTGGGAGCTTGGCCGCGGCATCCATGCCGCGGACACCCCCGCAACCGG
>NZ_DIEJ01000240.1:0-58438 GCF_002418565.1 Achromobacter sp. UBA5777
TGGACCGGCGCGGGCGGCAAGACGCTGTTGCTGCTGGAGCCCGACACGCGGCACGGCCTGGACGGCCTGCTGTCCGACTTCGGCATCGCGCTGGCGCCGGGTGCGCTGGCCGATGCGGGCAGCCACTATCGCAACGATCCCGGCAGTCCGGCCGTCAGCGACTACACGCGCCACAAGATGACGCGCGGCCTGCCGCTCAGCTTCTTTCCGGGTGCAGCCGGTTTGGAACCGGCGGGCGACGCCTTACCCCCCGGCGTGGTGGTGACGCCGCTGGCGCAGACCTCCGCCGACGCGCAGGTGCCCGGCCAGCCACCCTCGCGCTACACGCTGATGGCGCTGGCCACGCGCAATGCGCAGGCGGCCAATGCAGACGGCGGGGCGCATCCCACGCTGCTGGTCGCGGGCGACAGCGATTTCGCCATCAACCGGCATTTCGCCACGCTGGGCAACGGCGCGCTGTTCACCAACGCTGTCACGCTGCTGGCGGGCGAGGACGCGCTGTTGACCATTCGGCCCCGGCATTACGAGAACCGCCGCGTGGAACTGACCAACCGCCAGATGCGCGCGGTGTTCTGGACCAGCACGGTGGCCTTGCCGCTGCTTGCGCTGCTGACGGGACTGCTGCTGTGGTGGAGGCGGCGGTGAACGCGCGCGCGGCGCTCTGGCCGGCGCTGCTGGCGGCGGGCATCTTGCTGTCGGCGTGGCAATGGCACGAGGCCGCCGAATCGCCGGCGCATCACGACGGCCACACGCATCTGCACGACGATCGCGGCAAGCCCGCGCGGCTCTACGCCTGGGAACCCGGCATGGCTGCGCAGGTGACGCTGGCGGGTCCCGACGGATCGGTTCGCCTGGCGCGCGGCCCGCAGGGCTGGACCGCCACGCCATCGGGCGCCGCAGCAGGCTTTGATGTGGCCGACTTCATCGCGCTGTTCTCGCAGACCCGCAGCGATCGCACCCTGACCCCGCAGGATGGAGAAACCTATGGCCTTGCGCCGCCGCAACTGCGCATCGACGTGCGCGATGCCGCCGGCGCGGCCTTGGCAACGCTGGACGTCGGCGCGCTGGCGCCAGATGGATTAGGCCGTTATGTACGCTTGCCGGATGAGGCGCAGATCCGGATTATCCCGGACTATCAAACCCGGGCGCCGCTGGCGGTGCTTGGGGCGGCCGCCGCCACTCCATCGCTTGTTAAACCCGCCTTGCACAAAGATAAATAGGTCGCCGATAAACCCCTACCTATACTTCGCAAACATAGGACGGCGGACGGGCCCAAGCCATAGCGGGACGGGCCGGTAAGCCTGCCATAAAAGGGCCTTCCGGCGCCTTGCGCAGCCATGCGCGGGACAGCACGGAAAGGTTGATAACGAGACAAGGGCGCGCCGGGCGCGCCCGGGGCGCAAGCCCGCACGCCGCGCGATCCTGACGGTTCGTCGCGTCCGTGCTCAGCGTATTGGGAGAAGACGCTTGACCTTGGATCTACTGCCTCTCGCCTTGGTGGACGGCGTGGCATACGCCAGTCTGCTATTCCTGGTGTCGATGGGGTTAACCCTGGTGTTCGGTGTGATGGGGATACTGAACGTCGCCCACGGCGCGTTCTACGCCTTTGGCGGCTATGCCGCGGCCAGCCTCGTCATGTTCGTGGCGCCCAAGACCGACTCCCCCATTCTTCTTTTCGCGGCCCTGTTCGTGGCGGCCATTGCCGTCGGGCTGCTGCTGGGCAGCATCATGGAATTCGTCCTGATCCGCCGCGCCCAGAACTACGACCCCATCCTCAAGCTGCTGCTCACCTTCGGCGCCTTCCTGATGCTGGAAGACATCCAGCGCATGCTGTGGGGCGCGCAACCCTACAGCGCCAGCGAAGTCGTCAACCGGCTGGGCAACATCGAGATCGGCGACATCACCTACACGACATATCAGCTTGTCGTGGTGCCGGCCACGGCGCTGCTGGCCTACGTGTGCCTGGAGTTCTTCCTGCGCCACACCAAGCTCGGCAAACAGACGGTGGCCACCACGCACCACCGCGAAGTCGCCACGTCGCTCGGCATCAACGCCAAGAAGATCGGGTACGTCACCTTCGTGATCGCGACCATCCTGGGCGCGTTGGGCGGCGCGCTGGCTTCGCCCACGACCTCGCTGGTGCCGGGCGCCGGCACCGACATGACGGTGCTGTCGTTCGCGGTGGTCGCCACCGCGGGGCTGGGCCAGATCACCGGCGCGCTGATCGCCGCGCTGCTCATCGGCATCATCCGCGCCATCGCCGTGTATGCGGCGCCGGAGCTGGAAGTCGCCGTGCCCTACATCATCATGGTGCTGGTGCTGATCATCCGCCCGCACGGCCTGTTCACCGTTGCTCAAGCGAGGACGATCTGATGAAAGTCCCTGTCCTCAGCCTGCTGGCCGCGTTGTTCACGCTGTTTCTTGGCTACACCTATTCCTGGACCATCACGCCCATCGTCATTGGCCTGACCTACGCGATTGCCGCGCTGGGCGTGTCGGTAATGGCGCGCGCCGGCCAGATCTCGTTCGGCCATGCCATGTTTGCCTGCATCTCGGCGTACACCGTGGCATTCCTGGCCAAAGCCATGCCCGGCCTGGATGCGCTGGTGCTGATCCTGGCCGGCGTCGTCGCCAGTTTTGTCGCCGCCGTCGTCATTGGCCTGTTCGTGGTGCGTTACCGCGGCATCTTCTTTGGCATGTTGAACCTGGCGCTCAGCATGGTGCTGTTCGCGCTGCTGGGTAAGCTCTACACGCTGACCGGCGGCTCCGATGGCATGCGCATCGTGCGCCCGACCATGGCCGGCATCGTGATGGAGCGCGAATCCTTCGAACGCGCGCTGCTGGTGCTGACGCTGGTCTTGTCGCTGGTGCTGGCGTGGTGGGTGCAGCGTTACTTCCGCTCGGGCAGCGGCCAGGCGCTGTCGGCCATCAAGACCAACGAAACGCGCATCGAATACCTGGGGTTTTCCGCGTACTTCATCATGTGGAAGGGCTATCTGCTGTCGGCGGTGGTGGTCGGGTTCTCGGGCGCGATCCTTGCGCTGATGCAAGGGCTGGTCACGCCGGAAATCGGCTCGTGGCTGCGCTCGGGCGAATTCGTCTTCATCACCATCCTGGGCGGGGCCGGCCATGCCGCCGGCGCGTTCCTTGGCGCGGTGGGCTTCGAATCCGTGAAGCTCGTGTCCGCCGCCTACTTCCCCGGTCTTTGGCAGTTCCTGTTGGGCCTCACGTTGATCCTGGTCATCTTCATGTTCCCCACGGGCTTCGTGGGCCAGATCACCAAGCGCATCAAGTCGCGTGAACGTGCGCAGCGGCGCGCGCAGGCGCCCGTGCAGGTCGCGGCAAGGAACTGACATGAAACCCCTCATTCAAACCACCGACCTGTACCTGGCCTTTGGCGGCGTGGTGGCCGCCGACAACATCAACTTCGAACTGCACGAAGGCGAACGGCTGGCGGTGATCGGCCAGAACGGCGCGGGCAAGACCACCTTCATCAATATCTGCACGGGGTACCTGACGCCCGCCAAGGGCAAGGTCTACTTCGACGGCAAGGACGTTACCGCCATGGCCCCGCGCAAGATCGTGCGGCTGGGCATGGGGCGCTCGTTCCAGCTGCCGCAACTGTTTACCGAGCACACCGTGCGCCAGTGCGTGCAGATCGCGGCCGCGCGACGAAACAAGGAACTGAGCTGGTTCCGGTCGCTGGAAAGCACCATCGACGCGCGCGAGGTGGACGCCACGCTGGATCTGGTGGGCCTCTTGCCCGACGCCGACGAAGCCTGCATCGAGCTGCCCGAAGGCAAGCGCAAGCTGCTGGACGTGGCGATGGCGCTGGCGTTGCAGCCCAAGCTGCTGATCATGGACGAGCCCACCAGCGGCGTCGCGTCGGAAGACAAGTTCGCGCTGATGGCGACCGTGATGCACGCGCTGGACGAGCGCCGCGTGACGAGCTGGTTCGTCGAGCACGATGTGGACATCGTGTCGCGCTACGCCACCCGCGTGGCGGCGTGGATCGCCGGTAAGGTGGCCGCCGACGGCTCGCCCGAGGAAGTCTTGAACAATCCGCAGATCAGAAGCGAAGTGCTGGGGGCCTGAACCATGTTGAACCTATCGGCCATCAACGTCGACCTGGCGGGCAATCGCATCCTGCGCGACGTCAGCGCCAACTTTGAAGCGTCGCGCACCATCGGCATCGTCGGGCGCAACGGCGCGGGCAAGACCACGCTCTTGCGCACCATCATGGGCCTGACGCGCATCCGCTCCGGCAAGATCGCGTTCGACGGCACCGACCTGACGTCGCTGCCCGGCCACAAGCGCGCGGCCATGAAGGTGGGCTACGCGCCCGAGGATCGCGTCATCTTCCCAACCATGACCGTCGAGGAAAACCTGCACCTGCCGTGCGAAGTGCAGGGCCAGTCCAAGGCGGAGATCCAGGCCCGCATGGACACCGTGCTGAAGGTGGTGCCGCAGCTGGAGCCCATGCTCAAGCGGTCCGGCTCCGCGCTGTCGGGCGGGCAGGGCAAGATGGTGGCGCTGGCGCGGGCCGTCATGGTCGGCACCCGGCTTTTGATGCTGGATGAACCCTTCCAGGGGCTCGCGCCCAAGCTGGCGCGCGACTACACCGAGGCGCTGGGCCGGCTCAAGGAAATGCAGCCCGACCTGTGCGTGGTCATCACCGAATCCAACGTGAAGTTGCTGGGCGACATTCCCGACCAGATATGGACGATCGAGCGCGGCTCGATCACGCTGAACTGATACCCACGGAGACATTCCCATGACGCAGATGATTATCGGCGGCCGTCAGGTCGACGCCCAGGACGGGCGCACGATCGAGGTCGTTTCCCCCGTAGACGGCGCGGTGTTCACCACCATCCCGCGCGGCCAGCAGGCCGACGTGAACGCGGCGGTGCAGGCCGCCCGCGACGCGCTGGAGGGCGCATGGGGCGACATGACCGCGCTGGAACGCGGCCGCCTGCTGATGCGCCTGGGCGAAAGCGTGCTGGCGCATCACGAGGAACTGGCCCAGCTGGAATCACGCGACACCGGCAAGCCCATGTCCACCGCGCGCGGCGACATCACCGTGCTGGCCCGTTACTTCGAGTTCTACGGCGGCGCTGCCGACAAGGTGCACGGCCAGACCATCCCGTTTCAGAAAGACTACTCGGTGCAGCTCATCCGCGAACCGCTGGGCGTCACCGCGCACATCATTCCGTGGAACTACCCCGCGCAGATGTTCGGCCGCAGCGTGGCGCCGGCGCTTGCCATGGGCAACGCGGCTGTGGTCAAGCCCGCCGAGGACGCCTGCCTGTCGATCATCCGGGTGGCCGAACTGGCGCTGGAAGTGGGCTTTCCGCCGGGCGCGCTGAACATCGTGACGGGCCTGGGCGAAGAGGCCGGCGCCGCGCTGTCGCGCCATCCCGGCATCAACTTCATCACCTTCACCGGCTCGAACGAAGTCGGCGTGCTGGTTCAGCAGGCCGCCGCGCTCAATGCGGTCAAGTGCGTGCTGGAACTGGGCGGCAAGTCGGCGCACATCGTATTTGACGACGCCAACTACAAGCTCGCCATTCCCGCCATCGTCAAGGGCATCGTCCACAACACCGGCCAGACCTGCACGGCGGGAAGCCGGCTGCTGGTGCAAAAGCGCATCTACGACGACTTCATGAAGGCGCTGGGCGAGGAGTTCTCGAAGGTGCGCGCGGGCACGCCGGACATGGACCTGACCTGCGGCCCCGTCGTCAACAAGGCGCAGTACGACCGCGTCAACCGCTACATCGCCAAGGGCCTCTCTGAAGGCCTTCAGGTCGCGGCCGAAGGCGGCATCGCCGACGGCGTTCCGCAGGGCGGATTCTTCGTCAAACCCACGCTCTTTGCCGCCACCAGCCATGACAGCGACCTGCTGACACAGGAGATCTTCGGCCCCGTGCTGGTCGCGCTGCCCTTTGCGGACGAGGCCGAAGCCATCCGCCTGGCCAACGCGACCGATTACGGCCTGTTGGGCGCGGTGTGGACCGAAAACGGCGGACGCCAGCAGCGCGTGGCGCGCGGCATCAAGTGCGGGCAGGTCTACATCAACGGCTTCGGCGCGGGCGGCGGCGTCGAGCTGCCGTTCGGCGGCGTCAAGAAGAGCGGGCACGGCCGGGAAAAAGGCTTCATCGCGCTGGAAGAGATGAGCACGACCAAGACCCTGATTCAGTTCTATGGCGAGTGATCGCCGCGCATCATACGGAGACAGAAAATGAGCCAGTTGCAAGGCAAGGTTGCGATCGTCACGGGCGGGGGAAACGGTTTCGGCGAGGGCATCGTCAAGCTGTACGCCAAGGAAGGCGCCAAGGTCGTGATCGCGGACATCAACAAAGAGGCCGCCGACCGCGTGGCTGCTGAAGTCGGCGACGCCGCGCTGGCCGTGAAGGCCAACGTGTCCAGCCGCGCCGACATCGACAACGTGGTGCGCGCCGCACTCGACAAATTCGGCGCCGTGGACATCGTGGTCAACAACGCCGCCATCACCCACAAGAACCAGCCGATGCTGGACGTGGACGAGGCCACCTTCGACCGCATGTTCGACATCAACGTGAAGTCGATCTATCACATGGCGCAGGCCGTCGTGCCCGTCATGCGCAAGCAGAAGCGCGGCGTGATCCTGAACATTGGTTCCACGGCCGGCATCCGTCCGCGTCCGGGCCTCAGTTGGTACAACGCGTCCAAGGGCGCGGTCAATGTGCTGTCCAAGTCGATGGCCGTGGAACTGGGCGGAGAGGGCATTCGCGTCAACGCCATCTGCCCGGTCATGGGCGTGACCGGCATGTTCGAACTCTTCATGGGCTTGCCGGACACCCCCGAGAACCGCGCGAAGTTCGTGTCGACCATTCCGCTCGGCCGCTTCTGCCAGCCCTCCGACGTGGCCGCGGCCGCGCTGTTCCTGGCCAGCGATGCGGCCGAGTTCATCACCGGCGTGGAGTTTCCCGTCGACGGCGGACGCACGGTATAGGTTTGGACGCCGGCATGTCGCGGGGTCGCGACATGCCGGATGCCGCGACCGCCCGCGGTCCGGATCACTTCTGTGGATGAAGACGCATGAAAATCAAAGCGGCGTTATTGCGGCAAGTGGGGGTCGACGGACCGTACGCGCAGACCCGGCCCCTGACCATCGCGGATATCGAGCTGGACCCGCCCGGGTTCGGCGAGGTGCTGGTCAGAATCCGTGCAGCGGGACTTTGCCATTCGGACCTGTCCGTCATCAACGGCGACCGGCCGCGTGGCGTGCCCATCGTGCTGGGGCATGAGTCATCCGGCGAAGTCGTCGAAACCGGGCCGGGCGTTTCGGACCTGAAGGCCGGCGATCACGTCGCCATGGTGTTCGTGCCCAGTTGCGGCTGCTGCAATCCCTGCATGGAAGGCCGGCCCGCCTTGTGCGAGCCCGGCGCGGTCGCCAACACGAAGGGCACGCTGCTGGGCGGCGAGCGCCGCCTGCACATCGGCGACGAATACATCAACCATCACACCGGCGTGTCCTGCTTCGCGGAATACGCCGTGGTGTCGCGGCGCTCGTGCGTCAAGGTGAACGTCGAACTGTCCCACCGCGAGGCCGCGCTGTTCGGCTGCGCCGTGCTGACTGGCGCCGGCGCCGTCATCAACCGAGCGCGCATCAAGGTGGGCGACACCGCCGCGATCGTGGGGCTGGGCGGCGTGGGATTGAGCGCACTGTTGGCCGCCGTTGCTGCCGGCGCGCGCCGCGTCGTGGCCATCGACCTCAGTGACGAGAAACTGGCTCTGGCCAAAGAGCTGGGCGCCACGCACCTCGTCAACCCGAAGCAGATCAAGACCGACGACGACCTCATGGATCTGGCCGGCGGCCGCGTGGACTTCGGTTTTGACATGGCCGGCGCCGTGCCGGCCTTCGAGACCGCCTACAAGCTCACGCGCCGGGGCGGCGCCACGGTGACGTCCGGCCTGCCCAACCCCAAGTTCAGCTTCCCGCTGTCGCTGTCGCAGATGGTGGGCGAAGAGCGCGAGATCCGGGGCAGCTACCTGGGCTCGGGTGTACCCGCCATCGACATCAGCCGCTACATCGACCTGTACAAGGCCGGCCGTCTGCCGGTGGACCGGATGATGGGCCAATCGTTTTCGCTGGACCAGATCAACGAGGGGTTCGATCACCTCGCCACCGGCGGCAGCCTGCGCGACGCCATCGTTTTCTAAGGGCACAGACCCGATCAACAACACTGGAGACAACACCATGAAGACCTCAAGACTGGCGGCCCTCCTGGGCGCCACCCTGCTGTCGGGCCTGGCCACGCTGGCCATCGCCGCCGACAAGCCCAAGGAACTGAACGTCGGTATCTCGACCTTCCTGTCGGGCTCGGCGTCCGTGTTCGGCGTGCCTGCCCGCGACGCGGCCGACATCCTGATCGAAGAGATCAACGCCAATGGCGGCATCGACGGCGTGAAGATCGTGCCCAGCTACATCGACGAAGGCGGCGGCGGCGAGAAGCTGCTTTCCGAGTACCGGCGCCTGGCCGAAGGCGGCACGCGCGTGATGCTGTCGGCCATTTCCAGCGGCCACTGCAACATCGTCGCGCCCGTGGCCGAGGACCTGAAGGTGCTGAACGTGCTGTGGGACTGCGGCACGGAAAAGGCGCTGGAAGGCAAGAAGTACAAGTACGTCGTGCGCACGCAGGCCAACGCCACCACCGAGATGGTCGCGCAGGTGCTGTATCTGATGAAGGTGAAGCCCGACTTCAAGACCATCGCCATCGTCAACCAGGACTACGCCTGGGGCCGCGATTCGCGCGACATCTTCCTGGCCGCGCTCAAGAAGTTCAAGCCCGACGTCAAGGTCGTCGCCGAGATGTTCCCCAAATTCGGCGCCGCCGATTTCTCCACCGAAATCAGCCGTCTGCAGGCGCTGCGTCCGGATGTGATCGTCTCGACGTCGTGGGGCGGCGACCTGGACAACTTCGTGCGCCAGGCCTCGCAGCGCAACCTGTTCAAGAACTCCACCTTCGTGCTGTCGCTGGCCGAAAGCTCGCTCGAGCGGCTGGGCAACGCCCTGCCGGAAGGCGTCCTGGTCGGCGCGCGTGGCGACCATTACTTCCTGCATCCGGAAACCAAGGACGATCCCAAGCACCAGGCCTTCGTGAAGAAATTCCACGACAAGACCGGCGCCTATCCGATCTACTCGGTCTATCACATGGTGCAAGGCATCAACGGCCTGAAGGCCGGCTACGAGAAGGCCATCAAGGACAACGGGGGCAATTGGCCGACGCCTGAACAGGTGGCAGCCGCGATGCACGACGTCAGCTTCAAGGGCTATGGTCGCGAGATCCAGATGCACCGCGCCGATGGCCAGGCGTTGGAAGCGCAGCTGTTCGGCGTGACCAAGAAGAGCGACAAGTACCCGTTCAAGGTCCTGGCCGATATCACCATCGTGCCGGCTGAACTGGTCACGCCCGGGGTGACGGATACGTCGATGGCGTGGATCGAAAAGAGCCTGACGCCCGAGGTGTTGAAGAGCGATCAGATCAAGGTGTTCCCGAACTGATCGGGACGGACAGCGCAAGCAGCAGTGTGTGGTGCAGGGATAGCCCCGGCGTGCGCGCCGGGGCATTTTTTTGCTACAGCTCCAGCACCACCTTCTTGCCCCCGCATGATCGCGAGCAGCAGGCCATCATCTTGTTGTTCGCCTCGCGTTCCGCGCGCGTCAGCACCACGTCGCGATGGTCGATGTCGCCTTCCAGCACGCGCACCTCGCACGATCCGCACAACCCTTCCTCGCAATCGCTCTGCACGTCGATGTTGGCGCCGCGCAATGCCGTCAGCAGCGTCTGGTCCGCAGGCACATTGAGGACAATCCCCGAATCCTTCAGCACCACCTCAAAGGCCTGTTCCTTCGACGGGTCCAGCGTCCCCAGCGTGGAATGGAAGTGCTCCACCCGCAGCGTATCTTCCGGCCATGCCGCGCAGCAGCCAGCCAGCGCATCCAGCAGACCCTGCGGACCGCACGCATACACCTGCGTGCCGGCGCGCGGCTCGGCGAGCAGGGCGGCATAGTCCGCGCGGCTGCCCTCGTCCTTCACGTGCAGATGCAGGCGATCCCCGTGCAGCGACGCCAGTTCGTCCGCCAGCGCCATGCAAGCGCGCGAGCGACCGCTGTAATGCAGTTCGTAGTCCAGCCCCAGCTCCCGCGCACGCCGCGCCATGGCGCTGATGGGCGTGATGCCGATGCCGCCCGCGATCAGGATGAGTTTTGAGGCCGATTCGTCCAGACGGAAGTGATTGCGTGGTCCACGAATGCGCAGGCG
Source organism: Achromobacter sp. UBA5777 (assembly GCF_002418565.1). NCBI lineage: Bacteria > Pseudomonadati > Pseudomonadota > Betaproteobacteria > Burkholderiales > Alcaligenaceae > Achromobacter > Achromobacter sp. UBA5777. The sequence goes on from NZ_DIEJ01000240.1 coordinate 10,305, forward strand.
CGCGCCCGGCGTGGCGTTCGCGTGCATCCAGGCGGAACCGCCGCGGCCATTTGCCTCGTGCAGCACGGCAATTTCAAAGACGCCGGTCTCGGCCGGATCGCCGCACAGCGAGTACTGACGTGACAGGCCGGTATCGCCGCATTCCACATCGATGTGCGATCCGGGCGACCAGCGGGGCAGGGGCTTGCCGTCCGGCGATACCAGGCGCAGCCGCACGATGCCGTCGGCCGCCCGTTTTGCGCTGTGCACCACGACCGGCCGGGTGATGGCGTGTGAGGACGGCTCGCCAATGCGCACGGGGTGCCTGCCCTCCAGCAGCGAAGGATTCACACGTTCCGGATTCTGCGCCGGATCCCATTCCACCCACAGATGTTCGGGGCCGCGGAACGAGGTATTGGGCACATACGTGAAAGCCTGTTCCGCCAGCTTCAGATGGGGCAGGCGGCGCGTCAGTTCTTCCAGGAAGATCTGCATCTCCATGCGCGCCAGATTCTTGCCCATGCACTGGTGCGAGCCATACCCGAAGGTGAGCTGATCGCTGGCGTTTTCACGGCGGATGTCGAAGAGGTCGGCGTCTTCGAACTGGCCCTCGTCATGGTTGGCCGACGAGGTCACGATCAGCAGCTTGGAGCCGGCCGGAATCGCCACGCCCGCGATCTCCACGTCGCGCGTCGCCAGCCGCCGCCAGGCCGCGACCGAGCCGTTGTGCCGCAGGCATTCCTCGACCGCGTTCGGGATCAGGTTCGGATCCTCGCAGATCTCGCGCCAGGCCTGCGGGTGCTGCAGCAGCAGCTTAATTGCGTTGGCCGACGCGTTGGCGGTGGTCTCGTGCGCCGCCACGATGCCGGCCATCATCATCGAATGCAGATATGAATCGGTGACCACCTCCGGATGCGTCTGCTGCTTGCGCAGGCCGTATTGCATCCAGCCGGGGCCGGACGGGTCCTGCCGCATCTTGTCCAGGATCTTCCCGGCCAACTGCCAGAAATTGCCAACCGCGTGGGCGACGGCAACCTGCTCCTCGGGCTTGGGCCGGCCCCAGGTGTTCACCGTGTGTGCGATGGAATACTGGCGCAGCAGGTCCATGTCTTCTTCTGGAACGCCCAGGAAATGCAGCGCCACCGTCAGCGGCACTTCCCACAGCATCTGGTCGACAAGGTCGGCGCGGCCGTCGTCGATGAAGCGGTCCACGTATTCGCGCGTCAGGCGGCGCACCATCGGTTCATGATGCTTCAATTCTTCAGGCGTGAACGGGTCCATCAGCACGCGGCGGCGCGGCATGTGCGCGGGCTCGTCTTCGTTCACCAGCGTGCGGTTCATGGCGTAGCCGTACGACGCCAGCACCGCGTTGGCCTCCGGCCCCGTCGGCGTGATCTTCTCCAGCGCGATGGACGGGCTGAAGGTGATGTTGTCGCGGAAGATCGCCTTGATGTCGTCGTAACGCGTCACGACCCAGTAGCCTAGTTGCGGGCTGTAGAACACCGGCTCCTGGTCGCGCGCCCAGCGCACGTATTCCGGCGGGTCTTGCTGGTAGCCGTCGCCAAAGGGATCGAACGCGGCGGCGCGCGGGCTGACCGGACAGCCCGTCGGGCTCTGCGCCGCGGCCAACGCGGTGTGGACGATGGGACAGCCCGAGGGGCGCGAGGTGGCGAATGCTTGGTTCATGAGGTCGTTCCGTGTGTTCGTCTTGCTGGCCCGCCGCGGGGCATATGGCGCGCGGCATATGGCGTGCGGCATACGGCATGCGGCGGGCCGGTGATGCGGGTTCAGCGTGATGCAACCGAGCTTGATGCTCGGTCCAGCGTAATGCTCAGTCCAGCGTGATGCCCAGATCCTTGATCAGCTTCTGCCAACGGGCACGTTCGGCCGTCAACATCTCGGCATACTGCGCGGGCGTGTTGCCGATCGGCTCGATGCCGAATTCCACCAAGCGCTGGCGCGTGGCCGGGTCATTGATGGTCGCGACCACCTGCTTGTTCAGCGCGTCGATCACGGGCTTGGGCGTCGCAGCCGGCACCACCACGCCAACCTGCGCCGCAGCTTCCACGTTCTTCAGGCCGATTTCGGCAAAGGTCGGCACGTCGGGCAGTTGCGGCAGCCGGGTCGGATTGGCGACCGCCAGCGCCTTCACCTTGCCGCCGTTGATGAATCCGGCGCCAGCGGCCAGGTCCACCATCATCGCGGGCACCTGCCCGCCGGCCACGTCCGCCAGCGCGGGCGACGCGCCGCGGTAGGGCACGTGCGTCAGGGTCAGTCCCGCTTCAACCTTCAGCAATTCCATTGCCAGGTGGTGCGGACTGCCGGCGCCGGCCGACGCGTAATCCAGCCCTTCCTTGCGCGCCTTGGCTTCCGCCAGGAATTCCTTGGCTGAGTTGACTTTCATGGCCGGTCCGACCACGAGAATCATCGGAAACCGTCCCATCAGCGTGACGGGCGCCAGATCCTTCGCCGGGTCGTACGACAGCTTCTTGTAGAGCGCCGGGTTGAACACCAGCGTGCCGTTGTCGGCCGACAGCATCGTGTAGCCGTCGGCCGGGGCGCGCGCCGTTTCCGACGCCGCAATCGCCGTGTTGCCGCCCGGCTTGTTCTCGATCACCACCGGCTGGTGCAGGCGCCCGGTCAATCCCTGCCCGATGCTGCGCGCCAGGAAATCCGACCCGCCGCCCGCGGCGTACGGCACGATCCAGCGTACGGGCTTGGACGGGTAATCGGCAGCCGCCTGCTGCGCGGACGCGCTGGCACAAGCCAGCAGGGGCAGGGCCATCAGGCCGGCCAGGATGTGGTGTTTAACACTGCGCATGGACAAGTCTCCTCGATGTGGAATGTCAAAAGTGCATTCCTTGTTTGCGTAAAGCATATACGCAATGCGTAATTTTTGAAGAAGGGTTAACCTTAGTGCCGCTCCAGGCTTTCGGTCCCTCGTTTGCCGGCGAGCGTCTGCCCCGGAGCTGTATTTCCCTATGAGCAAAGCCGCCTTGCCGCCTGAATCCGACCTCGACTCCGCCCAGGATCCGGCCGCCCGGCCGCGCGAGCGACGCCAGCGGGTCCAGGCGGCGGAAACCGGCATGTCGGTGCTGAAAGGGCTTGCACGCCTGGGCGGTCGCGCCAGCCTCACGGCCTTGGCGGCCCACGTCGGCGAAAGCCCCGCCAAGGTCCACCGCTACCTGATGAGCCTCATCGCCGAAGGGCTGGTCGACCAGGAAGTGGCGACGCAGCAATATCACCTGGGCCTGGAAGCGCTTTACGTAGGGGTAGCCGCCATGCGCCAGGCCGACCCCCTACGCATCGGCGAACCCGCGCTCGTGCGCCTGCGCGAAAGCCTGGCCGTCACGTGCTTTATCGCCGTCATGGGCAACAAGGGTCCGACCATTGTGCGATTCGAGGAGCCCGGCCTGCCGGTCACCGTGAACGTGCGCGTGGGGTCGGTGCTGTCGATGCTGTGGTCGGCGACGGGGCGGGCATTTCTTGGATTGCTGGACGAGGCGCCGGTGCGGGCGCTGGCGGAAGCCGAACTGGCCGGCGCACCGGCCGAGCAGCGCGCGCTGCTGGATCGGGATGACCCCATCGGCGTCTTGCGCCGCGATGTTCGGGCGGCGGGGTGCGCCACCGTGAAAGACACCAATCTGCGCGGCATCAGCGCCGTGTCCGCGCCGCTGTATGACCATACCGGCCGGGTCTGCGCGGTATTGACCGCGCTGGGCGCGACGGGCGGGTTTGATGTGTCCGAGGGCGGGGCGGTGGTGGCTGCGGTAAAGCGGGAGGCGCTGGCGGCCAGCGTGGCGTTGGGGTATGTGGCGGGGTGACCCCGCGCAGAACCGACACTGTGTCAGACGCGTGAATCTACCGCCCCACCTCCAGCTTCCCCAACGCATCCCTGAAATCCGGATACTCCTTCAAAAACGCCTGGTTCCGCTCGAACCTCCCGAGCAACCGATCATCGATCGTCAGGTTCAACACCGTCTCCCGATCCCACACCCTGGGCCGCCGCTTCACCGGAATCGGCACTTTCTCCGTGAACTCCTTGTACGAATCATGCGGTTCGCACTGTTCATAATCGGTCGAGATCCGCTGCACCGTCCCTGTCTCCAGTCCCGCCTGCCGCGCCTTTTCCTGCAGCCATGCCGCCGGCAGCGTCTGCAAGCTTCCATCCTGATACCCGCCGCCCACATCCGAATGCGCGCCGATGAACCAGCGCTGTTCCACGGGCAGATGCGCCGGCCGTGGCGGTGAGCCGGCGCGCCGGGTCCACAGCGTCGGGAAGTACGGCTCGCGGTATTCGTTGGTGGCGATGGCGTGGTACGCGTTCAGGACGTGGTTGCTCAGTTCCGTGTCGTGGAAGTTGTAGAAGCTGGAGAAGCCGGGAAATGACACGCCGCCGACGGGGATGCCCAGGCTGCCGACGGTGTCCCACACGCCGACGAAGTGCAGGTCGGTGTCGCGCGAAAACCGGTCGCGGAAGGCGGCGGCTTCCAGGGACGATGGGGTGCAGTCGTCGCGGTAGAGCGCGTAGGCCTCGGAGACATTGTTGTCGGTGGGCTCGTTGAGCAGACCGCATTTGCGCACCATGCCCGCGAGGCTGCGCGCGGAATACGCGCCGCGGCTGAAACCGAAGAGGAAGATGCGGTCGCCGGGCTCGTGGCGCTGACAGAGCCACCGGTAGCCTTCGCGGATGTTGGCCGACAGGCCCGCGCCGAACGCGCCGCCCATGAATTTGTCGATGGCGGACCACAGGCCCTGGCCTTGCGTCCCCACGCCCTCGATGTAGAGCGTTTCCTGCGTGCTGGTCTCGGGCGCGGCTTTGTAGAGCTCGTAGACGTTGGTGCGGTCGTTGGGTTCGTTCCACGTACCGTCGAAGAATACGGCGAGGTTCTTCACCATGATCGTCTCCCCACACACAGATAAAGGCTTGCGATACCTATGCTGCCGGCTGGGACAACGCCTGCGTGAGGCAAGCTAGCACGCGGCGTGTCCGAGGCAGGGCGCGGGGTTTCCCTGCTGCATGTTCGTACACCGCCTTTGTGCCTAGCCCCGCGTGCGCGACATGGCGTGCTGGCGGCGTTTGCGCGGCGTACCGCTTTCAAGAGTACGCCTTTACTACAGCATCAGGAGCCGTCCAGATCGTCCGTGGATGGTATCCAGGAGACGAAAAAAAGCGGCCCGAAGGCCGCCGTTGCAAACAGGGTCGATCCCCGCTTCAGACGATCTGGAATTGCACGTCGATGTTGTCGCGAATTGCGCGCGAGTAAGGGCACAACTGGTGCGCCGATTCGACCAGCAATTGCTTCTGCTCGCCGGTCAATCCCGGCAGTGACACGGCCAGCGTGACGCCGAGCGCGAAGTTGGCGCCGTTGTCGACCTTGCCCAGCGACACGCTGGCGTCAATGGCGATCTCGCGCGGCACGGTGATGTTGTGAGTGGCGCCGGCGCGCTTGATCGCGCCCATGAAGCAGGCCGAGTAGCCCACGCCAAAAAGCTGTTCGGGATTGGTGCCGGGCTTGCCGGATCCGGGCGTGCTCAGCGTCACGTCCAGCGCGCCGTCGCTGCTGCGTCCCGCGCCTTCGCGGCCGGCGGTGGTGTGGGTGTGGGCGGTGTAGAGAACCTGCTCGAGTTGCTTGGCCATGATGACTCCAGGTGGGTCGGCGCGGCGTGGCCGTGCCGGGGGTTGAGAGCCTGCATTGCATCAAGCGGCTGTATCGGTCATGTGTCGGCGCCGGGGCGGGATGGCATCACCGCGTATCCAGGGCCGGTCCAGATACGCTGCGATACAAACCGCCGTCATTGGCGGGCGCGGCGGCATTGGAGTATGTTGCGCGCTGGCGGCACTGGCCGCATTACGCAACGATCAAGCAACGATCACGGAAAAGCACACATCATGGGACGTCTCGCCATCCTGGGCGCGCTGCACGAAGAAATCGCCGACCTGCTGGCGGCCATGGACCCCGGCGCGGAGACGCGCCGCATCGCCATGCGCGATTTTCAGGTGGGCACGCTGTGGGGCACGCCTTGCGTGATTGCGCTCAGCCGTATCGGCAAGGTGGCCGCGGCGGCGACGGCGTCCATCGTCATCCAGGAGTTCGGCGTGTCGCGCGTGCTGTTCACGGGCCTGGCGGGCGGGCTGCATCCGCAGGTGCGCGTCGGCGACATCGTCGTGGCGGATGCCTTGATGCAGCACGACATGGACGCGCGGCCCTTGTTCGGCCGCCACGAAATCCCGCTGCTGGGGCGCGAGCGCTTCGACGCCGATGCCGCGCTGAGTGCATTGCTGCTGGATAGCGCACGTGACTTCGCGGCCAAGGGCGGTTTACCGGGCGCGGCCGCCCAGCCGCACGTTCACCACGGCCTGATCGCGACCGGCGATATCTTCGTCAACGACAACGATCTGGCGCACGAGCTGCGCCAGCGCCTGCCCGATGCCCTGTGCCTGGAAATGGAAGGCGCGGCGATGGCGCAGGTATGCCACGAATTCGGCGTGCCGTTTGCCGTGATGCGCGTGATCTCCGACAGTGCCGATCACGCGGCCAAGACGGACTTCACGGACTTCCTGGTGAACCTGGCGCGGCTGTACACCGCCGGCATCCTGAAGCCGCTGCTGCAGTCGGGCGCGCTGCGCGACGCCTGACGATCCAACCTACGCAGCCAGCGGCGCGATCCTGACTTCCGCCGACAGGCCGCCGCCTTCGCGATTGGTCAGGATCAGCCTGCCGCCCAGCGCCTCTGCAAGCTGATGCGCGATCGCCAGGCCCAGGCCCGTCCCGCCTGTGTCCCGATTGCGGGAGCTTTCCAGCCGGTAAAACGGTTGCAGCACCGCGTCCAGTTCGTCTTCCGGGATGCCCGGGCCGCGATCCAGCACCTGGATGGATAGCGTCGCGTCGTCCCGCGCCGCCACACGCACTTCGGCGGCGCCCGCGAACTTCAGCGCGTTGTCGATGAGATTGCCCAGGATGCGCCGCAATGCATGGGGACGCGTCAACAGTGGGGGCACGGTATCGCCCGACAGGGACACGTCCTTGCCCGTGTCCTGGTAGTCGCAAACCAGACTGTCCAGAAAGGCATTCAGGTCGATCCGCGCGGGCTGCTCGGTCTTGCCGTGCGCGCTGCGCGCATAGTCGATGCCTTCGCGCACCAGCCGTTCCACTTCGTTCAGGTCCTGCGCCAGCTTGTCGCGGTCGGTGGACGCATCCATGAACTCCGTGCGCAGTTTCATGCGGGTGATGGGCGTCTGCAGGTCGTGAGAGATGGCGCCCAACATCTGCATGCGTTCGGCCAGATGCGCGGCGATGCGGTCCTGCATGGCATTGAAGGCGACGGCGGCGTGCGCGACTTCGGCCGGGCCCGCCTCGTCGAGCAGCGGGCTTTTGTGGTCGGGATCCAGTTCCTCGGCGGCGCGGGCCAGGCGGGTCAGCGGACGCACGGCCAGTCGCACGGCCAGCCAGGCACAGCCGGCCAGCAGCAGCAACTGCACGCCCAGTACGCCGAACAGCCACGGCGCGGGCCGCATCCGCAGCAATTCAATATCTAGAATCGCGGGCTGGCCGTCGGACAGCACGACACGCGCCTGGATGTGGCGCGGATCATCAGCCATGGCTCGGACCGTGACGGGACGCTCCGGCCCCAGCGCGGCCTCGATCGACTGCGCGGCGGTGCGCGCGGCGTCCAGAGACAGCGGCTGGTCGGCCTTGCCGTCGCCCAGCAGATATTGGCGGTTGTTGCTGGACAGGCGCGGCAGCCAGGCGGCGCGCTCGGCGGCGGGCAGGCGGTCCAGGATGTCCATGGCGATGGCGACGTCGCGTTCCAGGTCGCCCAGCATCATGTTGCGCGTGGCGCTGTAGCGTTCGTAGAACAACGAGGCGAACGACAGGCCATAAGCCAGGATCAGTCCCGCCACGAAGATCAGGAACAGCCGCGCGACCAGCGTGCGGGGCCAGGCGGGGCGGCGGGGCGCGGTGGTGGTCACTGTCCGCCTTCCGAGACTTCGACCGCGGCAGAGAAAACGTAGCCTTCGCTGCGCACGGTCTTGATGTACAGGGGTTCGCGCGCATCTTCGCGCAGACGCTGGCGCAGGCGGCTGACCAACAGGTCGATCGACCGCCCGAAGAAGTCGGCGTCGCGGCCCTGCGTCAGGTTCAAGAGCTGGTCACGGTTCAGCACGCGCTGCGGGTGGTCCAGGAAGACGCGCAGCAGCCGGTACTCCGCGCCGCTGAGCGCCACGATGGTGCCCTCGGCGTCCAGCAGGTGCCGCGCGGTGGTGTCCAGCCGCCAGTTGCCGAAGGCGATCTCGCGGCCCGGCTCGGTCACCTGAAAGTTGGGCGGCAGCATGCGCGTGCGGCGCAGGATGGCCTTGATGCGCGCCAGCAGTTCGCGCGCCACGAACGGCTTGACCAGGTAATCGTCCGCGCCCATCTCCAGGCCCAGCACGCGGTCCATGTCATCGCTGCGCGCGGTCAGCATCAGGATCGGGATGCGGCGGTGCTTGCCGCTGCGCAGTTCGCGGCACAGCACCAGGCCATCGTCGCCGGGCATCATGATGTCCAGCACGATCAGGTCGACCGTCAGGTTCTCAAGCAGTTGCCGCATCTGCCGTCCGTCGGCCGCCAGCGTGACTGTCAGGCCGTTCTTGCGCAGGAAGCCGCCGGCCAGTTCGCGGATCTCGCGATCGTCGTCCACGATCATGACGTGGTCTATGTGGTCCATCTGCGGGTGCCTTCTTGGTGGGTGATGGCGCGCCCGGCGCGCCGGCGGCGTTCCGGAATTCTATAGGCCTAGCGCTCGCCCGGGGGGAGGGGATCGCGGCGAGGACGGCTGTTGGAAATCAGCTGGCAGTGAAAGGGCTTGGCAGCCTCGGCGGTGAAGCCGCCAAAGAGCAGCAGCAGGACGGCAAGAAAGCGTTTCATGAGGGACTCCGGTGCGGGGTGTGATCGGTTTATAGCGCCGGGCCGCCCGCGGAGTGTGTCGTACTGTATACGCCCTGGCGGCGGATACACGCGCTTGAAAAAATCCGCCGATCCGGCACATGCCGGATACGTGCCGCGGGTGCAATGGGGTCACTTTCCAAAGGACGACCCCCATGGACCTCATCAACACCCCCATCGCGTTGCTTGCCGGCATGCTGACCATTGCGTCTCCCTGCGTGCTGCCCCTTTTGCCCGTGCTGCTGGGCACGTCGCTGGAACGTTCCGGCCGCCTGCGCCCCTTGTTCGTCGTGTCGGGCTTCGTGCTGGCGTTCGCCGGACTGGGCATCGCCCTCAGCCTGATTTCCAACCTGAATGAACACGTGCACGAAGCCGTGCGGTCGACCTCGATCGTCCTCCTGGCGCTGTTCGGCCTGGTGCGAATCTGGCCCGACCCTTACGACCGGCTGATCGCCCGCGTCGGCGGCCCGCTGCAGCGCCTGGCGGCGGCGGGCGGCACGGGCGGCGGCAATGCGGGCGGCTTTGTGCTGGGTCTGTCGCTGGGCGCCGTGTGGACGCCGTGCGCGGGTCCGGTGCTCGCTTCGATCCTGGTGCTGGCGGCCAAGGCGCAGGACCTCGTGCAGTCCAGCACGCTGCTGCTGGTGTTCGCCATCGGCGCCGGCGTCCCGATGCTGGTGATTGCCTACGGCGGCCAGGCTATCGCCACCCGGGTGCGCGGCCTGTCGCGCTACACGCAGCGCTTGCAGCAGGGCTTCGGTGTGCTGCTCGTCCTGACCGCCATCGCCATTTACTTCCAGTACGACGTCCTGGCCTATGCCTGGATCACCAACCTCTTCGCCTGACCCTCAAGGAGATAACCATGTTTGCCACGTTCAAGAAGATTGCCCTGGGCGCGCTGATCGGCGCCTGCCTGATGCAGGGCGCCGCGCAGGCCGCGCCGGCCACCGCACTCCCGGCGCCGGAATTCACCGGCATCGAGAAATGGCTCAACAGCGAGCCGCTGACGATGGAATCGCTGCGCGGCAAGGTCGTGCTGGTGGATTTCTGGACCTACACCTGCATCAACTGCATCCGCACGCTGCCTTACGTCACGAGCTGGTATCAGAAGTACAAGGATCAGGGCCTGGTCGTCGTGGGCGTGCACACGCCGGAGTTTCCGTTTGAACGGTCGACGCCGAATGTGGAAAAGGCGCTGCAACGCTTCGGCATCACCTATCCGGTCGCGCAGGACAATCGCTACGCCACCTGGACCGCCTACCGCAACCAGTATTGGCCCGCGGCCTACCTGATCGACAAGCAGGGCAAGGTGGTCTATAGCCACTTCGGCGAAGGCCGGTACAAGGAAACCGAGGCGGAGATCCAGCGGCTGCTGGCCCAACCTGGCTGAGCCCGGACCTAGGTCCGGACCAAGGCCCGGCGCAAATCCGGGCCAACTCCCCCCCGCCAAACCCCGCGCAAACCAGATATGCGATCCCGCGCATAGCCCCGGCCCCGCCCCGCGCCTACCATGCTGCAAACACAAGAACGAAGTTTGGAGACAGCATGAAGATCGTTAGCGCGCTGACCGCGGCCGGGCTTTTGCTCGGCGCGGGTCTGTTTTCCGCGGCTGGGGCCGCGGGTTCCTATCCCGACCGGCCCCTTCGGCTGGTCGTTCCCTTTCCGGCCGGCGGGGCCACCGACCTGATGGCTCGGGCGCTGGCGCAAGGGCTGGGCGAGAAGCTGGGCCAGTCCGTGGTGGTGGAAAACCGGGGCGGGGCGGGGGGCTCGATCGGGGCCGAGGCGGTGGCGACCGCCGCGCCGGACGGCTACACCCTGCTGTATTCGACGATGGGCGTGCTGACTATCAATCCGTCGCTGTACGCCAAGCTGCGCTATGACCCGCAAAAGAGCTTTGCGCCGGTCTCGCTGACCAACCTGACCGCCAATCTGCTGGTAGTGAACCCGGCGCTGAAGGTGAACTCCGTGACAGAGCTTGCCGAGCTTGCCCGCCGCCAGCCCGGCGAGCTGACCTTCAGTTCTTCGGGCAACGGCACGACCAGCCATCTGGCCGGCGAGATGTTCAAGTCCACGGCGGGCGTGGATATCCGCCACATTCCGTACAAGGGCACGTCCGGGGCGATCAACGACTTCATGGCCGGCCGCATTTCGATGATGATCGACACCTCGTCCAATTTCGTGGAGCAGGTCAAGGACGGCAAGGTCAAGGCCTTGGGCGTGACGAGCCGCAAGCGCCTGGCGGCGTTGCCCGACGTGCCGTCGATCTCGGAGACGCCGGGTTTCGAGGACTACGAAGTCAGCCTGTGGTCAGGCGTGCTGGCGCCGGCGGGCACGCCGCGCGCCATCATCGATCGGCTCAACGCGGACATCAAAACCGTGATGACGGCGCCGCAGATGGTCGAGCGCATGGCGGGCTACGGCATTCAGACCACGTACAGCACCCCCGAGGAATTCTCCGAACGCATCCGCGCCGACACGCAGAAGTGGGCGCGCATCATCGACGCGTCCGGCGCGCGCGCGGACTGAGCGCCGGCCCGCCTGGCCATCGCATCTCCAACCAATGGAACGACCATGCCTTCGATGATCCGAGCTTTGCTGGCGGCGGCTGCCGCACTGTCCTTCGCATCCGCCCCGGCCGCCGCTGCGTACCCTGACCATCCCATCACGTTGATCAACCCGTACGCTGCCGGGGGGCCGGCCGACGTGGTGGCGCGCAGCCTGGCGCGCGCGCTGGAAAAGCGCCTGGGCCAGCCGGTCGTGGTCGAGAACAAGCCTGGCGGCGGCGCATCCATCGGAACGGGCTTCGTTGCCCGCGCCAAGCCGGACGGCTACACGCTGCTGCTCGGCACGTCGGCCGGTCACGTCGTGACGCCGCTGATGCAGAAGACGATGTACGACGGCATCCAGGGCTTCGAGTTCTGCTCGGTGGTGGCGGTGCAGCCCATCATGCTGGTCGTCAACCCGTCGCGTGGCATCACAACGGTGCCCGACCTGATCGCCCGCGCCAAGGCGGAACCCGGCAAGCTCAGCTACGGGTCGGCGGGCGTCGGAGGCGCCACGCACCTGGGCGCGGAACTGTTCCAGCAGGCCGCGCACGTGCAGCTCAATCACATTCCCTATGCCGGCGCGTCGCTCGCGATCAACGATGCGGTGGGCGGGCAGATCGACCTGGCCATGTTGAACCTGTCCGCCAGCCTGCCGTTCATCCGCCAGGGCCGGCTGGTGCCGTTGGCGTATGCGGCCGACAAGCGCTCGCCGCTGTTGCCCGACGTGCCCACGCTGGACGAGGCCGGGGTGAAAGGGGCGCAGGCCGCCACCTGGTACAGCCTGGCCGCGCCTGCCGGCACGCCGCGGGACATCGTGCAGAAGCTGAGCGAGACCGTCCGAAGCGTGAACGACGATCCCGACTACCGCCGCATCATGCAGGACCAGGCGATAGAGTTGATGGCGCTGTCTCCCCAGGATGCCGGCGCCTACGTCCGGAAGGACCGCGCCGACATGCAGCGTCTGCTGGGCACACTGGGGCTGCTGGCCAAATGACCCCCCACTTTCCTGCGCCGCGAAAGGCGCCCGCACCATGAACTTCGACTTCAGCAAGCTGGCCTCGGCCGACGCCTTCAAGCTGCTCTCCAGCGTGGTCGTGCCCCGGCCCATCGCCTGGGTGGTCAGTCAGTCGGAAGCGGGCGTGCGCAATGCCGCGCCGTTCTCGTTCTTCAACGTGGTCAGCAGCGACCCGCCCATCGTCGCGCTGGGCATCGGACCGCGCGCCGGGCAATTGAAGGACACCTCGCGCAACATCCTGCAGACGCGGCAGTTCGTGATCAACCTGGTGTCCGCGGAGCTGGCCGAACAGATGAATCACACCAGCCTGGACTACGACGCCGGCATCGACGAACTGGCGCGCGCCGGGCTGGCAACCGAACCGTCCCTGATCGTGGCGCCGCCGCGCATCGCGCAGAGTCCGGCCGCGCTGGAGTGCGAGGTGTGGCAGGTGCTGGATGCGGCGCCGCAGCGCGTGATCGTGCTGGCGCGGGTGGTGGCGCTATACCTGCGCGACGATGCCTTGCTCGATGCGGGCAAGTTCTATGTGGACACGCCCGCGCTGCGCCTGCTGGGCCGCATGCACGGTGCGGGCTGGTACGCGCACACCAGCGATCTTTTTCAGATGCGCACGCCCGACGCGGCCAACGATCCCGCCGTGCGGCCCGCGCAGGGGCATTGAATGCCGGCGCAAGACCTTGAACCTTCTGGGAGCCTATCGATGAAACTGCATTGGTCGCCACGATCGCCCTTCGTGCGCAAGGTGATGATCGTCCTTGACGAGGCGGGCATCGCGGATCGCGTGACGCTGGTGCGCACGCCGGTTGCGATGGACAAGCCCAATCTGGACCTCGTGCCGGACAACCCGCTCATCAAGCTGCCGACGCTGGTGCTGGAAGACGGCACGGCGTTGTACGACTCGCGCGTCATCTGCGCCTATCTGGATGCGCTTACCGGCGCGGGCCTGTTGCCCGCCGACCCCCGCGCGCGCCTGCTCGCCGAACGCCGGCAGGCGCTGGGAGACGGCTTCCTGGACGCGCTGCTGTTGTTCCGGCAGGAGCGCAACAAGCCCGCCGTGCGCCAGACCCCCGCGTGGCTCGACGCCTTTGCGCTGAAAACCCGCGCGGTGCTTGCCGCGCTGGAAGCCGAAGCGCCGGCGCTGCAGGCCAGCGGCTTCGACCTGGGCCTGATCGCCATCGGTTGCGCGCTGTCGTACATGGACTATCGTTTTCCGGACATTGCCTGGCGCGACGGCCACCCGGCGCTTGCGGCGTGGCACGCGCGGTTCGCCGCCCGGCCGTCAGTGATGCGCACGCAACCCGACGAAACCCCGTGAAATGAGGACGATGATGAGCCGTATCCCGCTGCCCGATCCCGCCACCATGACCGATGCGCAAAAGGGCGTGTACGAAAAGATCGTCTCCGGTCCGCGCGGCCGCCTCGTCGGTCCCCTGCGCGCCGCGCTGCACAATCCTGATCTGGCCGATCGCTGGCAGGCGTTGGGGGCGCTGCTGCGCTTTGGCACCAGCCTGCCGCCACGCGTCAGCGAGCTTGCCATCGTGGTGACGGCGCGCCGCTGGAACAGCCAGATCGAGTGGCATATCCATGCGCAAGCCGCCCGGGCCGCGGGCATCTCGGATGCCGTGCTGGACGCGATCCGGGCCCGCGCGACGCCCGTATTCGACAACCGCGACGACGAAATCGTCTATGAGTTCGCGCGGCAGCTCCAGGAGACCGGGCAGGTCGAACCGGTGTTGTATGCGCAAGCGGTCGAGCGCTGGGCCGCCGTTGGCGTGGTGGAACTGACCGCAGTGATCGGCTACTACACGATGGTGTCCATGACGCTGAACGCGCACGAGATCCCGATGCCCGACGACGCGCCGCCGCCGCTCGATACGCCGGCGCAGGAGGGGGCGCCGGCGCTCAGCCGCCTCGCGCCGCTGGCCGGGAGCGCATCATGAGCGCCGCCGGCAATCCCAACCCCGGCGTGCAGGCGCGCGCCTACGTGCCGGACAGCGTGGAGACGCCGCGCATGCCCGTGACTCCCCGCCACCCGCTGCCGGCGGGGGCGTGCGATACGCATTGCCACGTCTTCGGGCCCTACGAACGCTTTCCCTTGCAGCATCCGTCGTCGTACGCCGCGCCGGACGCGCCGGCCGAACGCTATCTGCGCATGCTGGACACGCTGGGCGCTGCGCGGGGCGTGCTGGTGCAACCGGCGCCGTACGGGACGAATCCGGACGCGTTGCTGGCCGCCGTGGCGCAGGGCGGAGAGCGTCTGCGCGGAATTGCCGTGGCGGATCCCACGGCCACCGATGCGCAATTGCAGGCCCTTTACGACGGCGGCGTGCGCGGCCTGCGCTTTGTCGAGGCGCGCGATCCGGCGGGCAACCTGTTTGCCGGCAGCGTGGGATTCGAACAGGTGGCGGCGCTTGCGCCGCGCATGAAGCGGTTCGGCCTGCACGCGCAGCTCTGGGCGCCGTGCGATACCTACCTGCGCCATCTGCCTGCGCTGGCCAAGCTGGATCTGCCGCTGGTCATCGACCACCTGGGCAGCCTCGTGCCCGCGCGCGGCGCCGCGGACCCGGTGTTCCAGTTGCTGCACGGCCTGCTGGCCGATGGGCGGATCTGGATGAAGCTGACCGTATGCCGGGTGGGCGCCGCGCCTGACTACGAAAACGCGCGCGGGATTCACGACGCCTTTACCCGCGCCAATCCGGACCAGGTGTTGTGGGGATCGGATTGGCCCTTTGTGCGGATGGGGGCGGCGGCGCCGTCGGCGGATGCGCTGGTCGACCTGGCGCACGAATGGCTGGGCAACGACGCGTTGCGCAGGAAGGTGTGGGTCGACAACCCCGCGCGCCTGTACGGGTTCAAGTAAGCGCCGGCGCGCCGGTCCGGGTTTACGGGCTGGCGTGCCAGACGCCTTCGCCGCCGATCTCGCGCACCAGCGTCTGGATCTGGGAGGCCACCTCCATGACCGTGCGGCCCGGCCCCTTCGAGCGCGAGAACGCCATGGAGACGATGCGGCTCATCGTTGGATCGCGCAGCGCGGCAATGCTGAGGCGGCCTTCCTGCACCTCCTGCCATACCGCGTGCAGCGGCAGCACGGTGTACATCTTTTCGTGTTCGACGATGGACTTCATCAACGGCAGGGAGTCGGCCTCGATCAGCGGGGAGATGGCGATCTTGCGCGCCCGCGCCAGACCGTCCAGCGCGTTGCGCAAGCCGTTGGGCGCGCCCGGCAGGATGAAGGGCAGGCCATCGAGCTTGTCGAAGGTGATCTCGCCCGCCTGCGTGCGCGCGTCGCCCGCAGCGCCGACCAGGTACGAGTCCACGGAGGCCAGCGCCTGTTCGCCCGGTGGGCATTTGTCGCCGTAGCGGTAAAGAATGGCGATGTCCACGCGGCTGTCGGTCAGCCATTCCTCGATCTGGCCGCTGGAGCCTTCGAGGATCTTGAGATGCACCTTCGGGAATTGCTCGCGCAGCCGGGAAAACAGCCTGCGGATGAGCGGGTGCGCGGTTGAAGGCAACAGTCCCAGCGTGACCTCGCCGGCAGGCTCGCGCGCCTCGCCGTTCAGTTCCATTTCCAGGCGTTCGGCGTCGCCCAGCAGCGTCTGCACCAGCGGGAACAGGCGCTCGCCCACTTCGGACAGGTTCACGCCGCGCCCGGTGCGGTTGAAGAGCCGCGCATTGCACTCGCGCTCGAGCGCATTGATGCGGCGGCTCAGCACCGACTGGTCCTGGTCCAGGTACAGCGCCGCGCGCGTGATGCTGCCCAGTTCCGCGATGGCCAGGAAGGCCCGCCATTTATGAAGGTCGGCGGTCAGGTCCAGGCTCAGGCCCGTGGCTTTTGCTGATGGCATGGTCGATGGCGCAGGTCGGCAGTCGTGGGAATCGGCATAAGCGTACGGCAAAAGCGCGCGGGCATGGCGTTATTGCAGGCCCAGCTTGCCGCGCTTGATGACCTCGCCCCACTTCTTCGATTCCGTTTCCATCAGCGTGCGGTAGGCGTCAGGCGTGGTCGCGACGGGGATGGCGCCCTGGTCGATCATCTTCTGCCGCAGGACCGGGTCGGCCAGGGATTTTGCGATCGCGTCGGACATCTTGTCGACGATGTCCTTGGGCGTGCCGGTGGGCGCGATGACGCCGTAGTTGGATTCCACGATGATGCCGGGAAAGCCGGCCTCCTTGGTGGTGGGCACGTCGGGCAGGCCCTCGAAGCGTTCCGGGCTGGCCACGGCCAGCGCGCGCAGCTTGCCCGCCTTGATGAAGCCCAGCGCGGCGGACGCGTCGCCGGGGAACATCTGCACCTCGTTGGACAGCAGCGCGGTGACTGCGGGCGCGGCGCCCTTGTAGGGCACGTGCATGATGTCGATGCCGGTCTGCTGCTTGAGCAGTTCGCCGCCCAGGTGCGGCGTCGTCACGTTGCCGGCCGAGCCATAGTTGTACTTGCCGGGCTGCTTCTTGGCGCTGTCGACAAAGGCGGCCAGGGTGGTGTCCGGCAGCGACGGATTGACCATGATGACCTGGGGAATGCGCGCGACCAGCGACACGTATTGGATCTTGGACACGTCGTACGGCACCTTCATGACGTGAGGCAACCCGGTGATCGCGCCCGGCACGCCGAAGCCGAAGGTATTGCCGTCGGGCGTGGCGCGCACGGTGGCATCGACACCGATGGTGCCGCTGGCGCCGGCCTTGTTCTCGATGACGATGGTTTGCCCGAGGCGCTCGCCCAGAGACGGCGCGAGCAGGCGCGCCAGATTGTCCACCGAGCCGCCGGGCGGGTAGGGCACGATCAGCCGGATCGGCTGGCTCGGCCAGGGCTGGGCTGCGAGCGCGGCGGGCGCGGGGGGGGCCCCCCCCCCCGGGGGGAAGGGGGGGGGGGGGGGGGTGGGGGGTGGGGGGGGGGGGNNCCGCGGCGGGCGCGGCGGCGACGCCGCCCAGGATCATTGCCGCCACCGTCAATGCGGTTGCTTTCTTCATGTGTCTCTCTCCGGATGCGCCGGCTCGGGCCGGCGCGTTGTCGTTGTCAGGCGCCTTGCAGGCCCAGGACCTGCTTGGCGTAGATGTTGCGCTGGATCTCGTTGGTGCCGCTGAAGATGGTGGCCGCCAGGGCGTTGGTGTAGGGCGCCAGCGCCTGCACGCCGCCGCCGCCATAGCTCAGGCGCATTGCCGCGCCGCCATATTCTTCGGCGATCTGGATCAGCAGGGCGCCCAGCCGCTCGTGGGTTTCGGTGGCCCAGATCTTCAGGAGCGACAGTTCCGGCGGCAGCGGAAGTCCGGCTTTGGCCATGTCCGCAAACACGCGGTACATCGCGGTCAGGTCGGCGCTGTCCAGCCGCAACTCGGACAGCCGGTCGGCGAACGCCGGATCGGCCAGCAGGCCGCGCTGGCGCGCCAGACTGAAGATCTGTTGCAGGGCGTGGCTTGCGTGCTTGGGGCTGCCGCTGAACAGCCGCTCGAAGCCTAGCAGGGCCTTGGCGATGCCCCAGCCCGCGTTCAGTTCGCCGACCACGTTGCCGCGCGGCACGCGAACCTGGTCGAAGAAGACCTCGCAGAACTCCTCGTGACCCGACAGCGTGCGGATCGGCCGGCGGCTGACGCCCGGGCTGTTCAGATCGACCAGCAGGAAACTGATGCCTGCCTGCTTCTTGACGGTCTTGTCGGTGCGCACCAGCATGAACATGTGCGTCGCGTCTTGCGCCAGCGTGGACCAGGTCTTCTGGCCGGTGACGACCAGTTCGTCGCCATCGATCACCGCCTCGCAGCGCAGCGAGGCCAGATCCGATCCCGCGTCGGGTTCCGAGTAGCCCTGCGCCCACACCGCCTCGCCGGACAGGATGCCCGGCAGAAACCGCGCGCGCTGCGCGTCGGTGCCGTGGCGGATAAGGATGGGGCCGAGCATGACCAGGCCCTGGTCCGGCGCGCGCGCCACGCCGTAGCGTTCGGCTTCTTCGATGAACGCGATCTGCCGGGCGGGAGACAGCGCCATGCCGCCATGCTCGCGCGGCCACGACGGCGCGATCCAGCCCTGACGCGACAAGGTGAAGTACCACGCCTTGATCTCATCCCAATGCAGCCGCCACGGCACGTGTCGCAGGTGATCGGGGTAATGCGCACGGAAGAAGCGGCGCAGCAGCTTGCGGAACGCCGCTTCCGGCATGGCGTTCCAGTCCGCCTCGCGGGGAAATTCGGTGGTGTCGATGCTGGCTGACGCGTCTTCCTGCGCATCGTCGGCGGCATCGTCCGCCTCCGGCGCGGGATCCGCTGCGAGCACGCCGTATCGCTGGCGATGCGCCGTGGCGTTGCCCAGCCAGGCGGCCAGATGCAGGGCGCTGCGGAAATACAGACTGACGTCGCATTCGTCGGTGTAGCCGATGGCGCCGTGCAGCTGGATGGCCAGCCGCGCCGCGTCGATGCCGGCGCGCGCTGCACGGGCCTTGACCCGGCTGGCCGCCGCCTTGCGGGCCTTGACGTCGTCCGGCGCCGCGGCAATGGCGTTCAGTGCGTCAAGCAGACTGTTGGACGCCAGCTCGACCTGCAGGGTCGCGTCGACCAGGCGGTGCTGCAGCGCCTGGAACGACGAGAGCGTCTGGCCGAACTGCTTGCGCGTGTTCAAGTAGGCGACCGAATCGGCCAGCACTTGCCGCGCGACGCCCACCAGTTCCGCGGACTGCATCAGGCGGCCGTAGTCCAGCGCCTCGTCAACGGCGTCCAGCACGCTCTCGCGCGCCAGCAGCGCCTCGCCGCCAACCACCGCGGACTCGATTGTCAGATGGCAGGCCGGCGAGCCGTCCGCGCGTTCGTGCGTCTGCACCGTGACGCCGGGCGTGCCGGCCGGCAGATAGAACAGCGCAGACCCCGTTTCACCATCGGCCGTGACGAGCCAGCCATCCACGTCTGCCCCGGGGACGACGTGGCGCTTTTCGCCGTTCAGCACATAGGCGCCTTCGCGCGCGGTGACCGTGACGCCAAACGCTCCGGCGGATTCGCCGGCTTCGAGCTGTCCTTCGGTTTCCTGCCAGGCAAGGCCAACCCTTTTTTCACCGGCGCACAAGGCTTGCAGCAACGCGTCCCGAACGGCGGCATCGCCTGCCGGATTGATGCGCGCCAGCAGCGCCGTGCTCAGCACACCCGCCCCGACAAGCGGTTCGGGCAACTGGGCGCGGCCCGCTTCTTCCAGCACGGCGGCCATCGCGTGCCAGCCCAGTCCCAAACCGCCCAGCGCTTCGGGCACGCTCATGCCCAGCCAGCCGACGGCGGCAATTTCCTGCCAGTACGCGCGCTCGCCGCCCGGGGTGCGGCGCTTGCGCTGCCGCTGGTCGCGGCGTTGCAGGAAGTCGCGCGCGCTGTCGCGGATTTCTTCGATCAGTTCGTGGTCGGCGGCGCTCATACGATGCCCTCGGCATGCAGGCGCTCGATTGCTTCGGCGGACAGGCCAAGTTCGGCGCGCAGGATGTCGGCCGTGTGCTCGCCCAGCATGGGCGGGGGCAGACCGGCAGCGATCGGCGTGGCGGAAAAGTGAATCGGGTTGCGGACGATCGGCATGCTGCCCAGCGCGGGATGTTCCACGCTGCCCAGCACCTGCCGATGGCGCACCTGCGGGTCCTCGAACACCTGATCCATGGTGTAGATGGGGCCGCAGGGTACGTTGGCGGCCGCCAGGGCCTGGTTCCAGTCCGCGACGGTTCGCGCCCGCATCGCCGGCTCGATCAGCCGCGACAGATCGGCCTGCGCCGCCGCACGCTTTGGATTGGTGTCAAAGCGTGGGTCGTCGGCCAGCGCGGGCAAACCGGTGACCTGGCAGAAGCTGCGGAATTGCGAGTCGTTGCCCACGGCGACCATCAGGTGTCCGTCCCGGCATTCGAAGGCGCGGAACGGCGCGGTGATCTGCGAGGCCGAGCCCATGCGGGCGGGCAGCTGACCGCTGGCCAGATAGTTCATGCCGATGTGCGAGATGGCCGCGATCTGCGCGTCCAGCAGCGCCAGGTCGATGTGCTGACCCACGCCGGAGATCTGGTCGCGGTGCCGCAGCGCGGCAAGAATGGCCGACACCGCGTAGAAGCCCGCGGTCAGGTCGGAGACGGAATAACCCGCCTTGACCGGCCCGGCGCCCGGCTCGCCGTCCGGCACGCCCGTCACGCTCATCAGGCCGCTCATGGACTGGAAGATCGGATCGTAGCCGGGCAGGTGGCTATAGGGGCCGGTCTGGCCGAAGCCGGTGATGGAGCAATACACCAGCCGCGGGTTCAGGGCCGACAGCGAGGCGTAGTCCAGACCGTAGCGCTTCAGGTCGCCCGCCTTGAAGTTCTCGATGACGATGTCTGCGTTCTGCGCAAGCTGGCGCACCAGCGCCTGGCCTTCGGGCCGCGAGATATCGAGCGTCACGGATTTCTTGCCGCGGTTCATCGCGACGAACGACGAGGTTTCCCGGCTGGGCTTGCCGTCGCGGTCCGGCATGGGATAGCCCTGGTGCCGCACGTCGTCGCCGCGGCCGGGGCGCTCCACCTTGATGACCTCGGCGCCGAAGTCGGCCAGCATCTGCGCGGCCCACGGCCCGGAAAAAACCCGGCTCAGGTCCAGGACCTTCACGCCTTCCAATGCACTGGTCATGTCGGCTCCCTTATTTGCCCTGGAACACCGGCGCGCGCTTTTCCAGGAACGCGCGGCGCGCCTCCTGCGCGTCCTCGGTCTTGGCGATGGCCGCCGTCATGTCCTGCTCGTAGCGGTAGCCGTCGCGCAGGCTCATGTCTTCGATGGCATTGAGGGTTTGCTTGGCCAGCACGGTCGCCAGCGGACTCTTGGAGGCCAGCTCGCGTGCCAGTTCCATGGCGCGGTCAATCAATGCATCGGCGGGCACGGCGGCTTCGACGATGCCCAGGCGATAAAGCTCGTCGCCGTCGACCCGCAGGCCGGTCAGCATCATCCGGCGCAGGCGGGAGTGACTGAAGAGCCGCATGCCATGGCGGCCACCGCCCAGCAGTCCGACATTGATCTCCGGCAGTCCCACGACGGCGGTGGACGCGGCGATCAGGATGTCGCAAGAGGCCACGATGGCCAGCCCCGCACCCAGCGCCGCGCCGTTGATCGCGCCCACCACGGGCTTGGCGCATTCACGGATGGCATGAAAGCACTCCCGCGTGCGACGGGAATGCTGCGGCAGGTCGCCCGGCCCCTTGATCGTTTCACCGCGGCTCTTCAGATCGGCGCCCGCGCAGAAGATCTTGCCCTGGCCCGACAGCACCACCGCCCGCACCTCGGGCGTCTCCGAAATGCGGTCCAGCACCCACGACAGTTCGTTCATCATGTCGGTGCTGAGCGCGTTCACGGGCGGATTGGCCAGCAGGATGGTGGCGACGCCGTCGGCGATCGTGACTTCCAGCGCGCGGTAGGGGCCAGCCAGGTTCTCCGGCATGCTCATGTCTCTCTCCTTTTTTGTTCAGATGATCTTGCGGTCGCGGTAGTCCTGGATCTGTTCGGCGGACAGGCCCAGCTCCGCCAGCACGTCGGCGGTGTGCTGGCCCAGCAGCGGCGGCGCGGCGTCGGCGCGCAGCGCGGCGCTGCCAAAGCGCAGCGGGTTCATCACCTGCGGCACCGAGCCCGCGGCCGGATGCGGCAGACGCCGCAGCATGGCGCGATGCACGACCTGCGGGTCTTCGAAGACTTCGGGAACGGTATTGATGGAGCCTGCCGGCACACCGGCCTTTTTCAGCGCCGCCAGCCAGTGAGCGCGCGGCTGGGTCAGGAAAATGGCGTCCAGGATGGGATCCAGGGAGTCCTGATTGCGCACGCGCTGGCTGTTGGTGATGTAACGCGGGTCCTGCGCCAGCGCGGGCTGACCCAGCATGTCGCACAGCGTGGCGAACTGCCCGTCGTTGCCCACCACGATCACGATGTCGCCATCGGCGCACGCGAAGGTGCGTTGCGGCTGGATGTTGGGATGCGCGGTGCCGGTGCGGCGGGGCACCTTGTTGCCCAACAGGAAGTTCATTGCCTGATTGGCCAGCAGGCCGACCTGCACGTCCAGCATCGCGACGTCGATGTATTCGCCCTGGCCGGTCTGCGCGCGGCGCAGCAGCGCGGCGACGATGCCCAGCGCGGCATACACGCCGGTGGTCAGGTCCACGATCGGCACGCCGACCTTCTGCGGACCGCCGCCGGGCTTGTCGTCCCGTTCGCCGGTAACGCTCATCAGGCCGCCCATGGCCTGGATCAGGAAGTCGTAGGCCGGTTCGGCGGCGCGCGGCCCGGTCTGCCCGAATCCGGTGACAGAGCAGTACACCAGGCGCGGATTGATCTTGGAGAGCGAGTCGTAATCCAGCCCCATGCGCGCCAGCGTGCCGACCTTGTAGTTCTCCAGCACCACGTCCGCATCGCGGCACAGTTCCTTGACGAGCGCCTGGCCTTCCGGCGTCTGCAGGTCCAGCGTGATGGAGCGCTTGCCGCGGTTGGTGGCAATGAAGTAGGCGCCGTCCTTGGTGTCCTGGCCCTGCTCGTCCTTCAGGAACGGGGGCCCCCAGGAGCGCGTGTCGTCGCCCTGGCCCGGCCGCTCGACCTTGATGACGTCAGCGCCCAGGTCGGCCAGGATCTGGCTGGCCCAGGGACCGGCCAGAATGCGGCTCAGGTCCAGCACTTTGAGATTCGATAACAGCGGCTGCAAAGCCTTCTCCTTGACTGCGGTATGTGCAGGCAGTCTAGGAGTTGGCGGGCGCTGCGGGAGGGGCCCGCAGGCGCAAAGCTGTTATGCGGTTCGGTCCGCGCCGGTCAGGCGCGGGCCCGAGGGCAGGATGGATTTCCGGCTTCAGCGTCCCGTGTCGGGATAATTGGGCCCGGCGTCACTGAAGCCGCCAGAACTGTACGGGTTGGCCGCGCCGGGATGCGGCGGTCCGCCGGGGCCGCTGCCGCAGCCCCCCAAGAGCAGCGTGGCGGCAAGGAGAGTAAGCAGGCGCTTCAGGGGGGATGTCATGGAGGTCTCCTGCGTCTGCCCCTCAGCAGGCGCGTGGCTCGCAGCGTATGCGCGGATTATAGGCCCGCAGTCTTCGCCTTGATCCGGGGTTTTGCGCAACGCGCGCGGTACGCGTTCACCGGTTCGGAATCCGCGGGATGAAAGTACGGGTGCGGGTAGCCTGCTTCGCGCAGCGCCGCATGCAGGCGAACGCCCCACACGCATTCGCGCTGCGCTTGGTCCCACAGCCGCGCGGCCAGGTCTTTTTGACCGCTGCGCCACAGCGTCAGGCCGTATTCGGCCGCGATTTCTTCGTCGCGCGGCAGGTCGCGGTAGGCAAGACGCATCAGGCGCAGGCCTTCAGCGGTCTGACCGCGCAGGGCCAGAATCCAGCCCAGCGTGCCCTGGTTGTACGGACGCGGGCCGACGCGCTCCAGCGAGCGGCGGGCCTGTTCCTCCGCTTGCGGCAGGTAGTCGGGGAAGTCCGCCAGGAAGTAGGCGGTGTTGTTCGCCAGGTCAGTTGCGTCGGCGGCGCGTTTTTTCGATTGCCGGGCCTGCAGGACGTTCGAATCCTCCAGCACCAGATCGGGCATGCCGAGCAGGCGTTCCACTTCCAGCCGCTTGCGCCGGTCGGCATCGTCGACCGGCTTGAACATGTCCGGAAACGGCCGCTGCCGTGTCTGCAGCAGCCAGTGCCGCGCCAGATCGGCCTGGCCCGCGGCCAGCAGCAACCGCGCCAGATCCAGCTTCTGCTCCGCGCTGCGGGTGCAGCGCATGGCGCCGATCAGCGCGCGGGCGCCGTCCGCATCGTTCTGCGCGAACTTGCGGTTGACGGCGTCCAGCTCCGCAAAGCACTTGCTGTCGCGCGTGACGTCCGCATCGATATGCAGCGACACGGATCCCGCCGGGACGTCGTGACTGAAGTAGGCCGTCGCGCCCTGCCGGGTGGTGTAGCCCAGGTCCACCCATTGTTCGCCCCAGCGCTGGGGCATGGTCATGATGTACGGCCAGGCAGGCAAGGGCTCGGTGCTGCCGCTGCGCTGCAACTGGAAGAAGTGCCCCCAAGGCCCGTCGCCGATGCGGCGGATCAGGGTGAAGTCGTCTTCCGTATGCGGCAGCGAGGTCCGGATCTGCGCCGTGCGGCCCTCGGCGTCGGTGACGCCATGCAGGATGCCGTCGCCGGAAGGGGTATCGAGGATCTCGTCGTTCGAGCCGGTTACGAAGACGCGGTACGGCGTATGCGGCGCGGGGGCGGGGCCATTGCCATCCATCAGCGTCAACGTCAGGCTGCGCGTGCGGCTTGGGGTGTCTGACACCTGCGCGGTCGCCGTGCCTGCCGGAGCCGCTGCATGCGCGGCCGGCGCGGCCAGTCCCAGCACGGCCGCCAGGCATGACGCCGAGGCGGATGCGAACCAGGCTGGGCGCGATGCGGCGTCGGGAAGTGCGGATGAGGCGGATTGTCCGGAACGGTGCTGCGGGTGCTTCATGGGGACTGCCAGTGGCGCCGGGCGCGGCGAGCTGCCACGGCGGTAGGGGAGATGGCCTGCCAAGGCAGGGCGCTGCGGCGCAAGCGCGAGCCGGATTGTGCATCACAAACCGAATGCGTAGCGGGCTGCGGGATCCGATGCGCGTGGCGGCTTTGCGCCGCTGACAGTCCCGCGCCCGCGTCAACGTGTGGCATCCTCGCGCCTTCGCCATCCCTGCAATGCCCCATGTCCAAACTCATTCTGCGTACCCTGGACCTGTCCCTCCTGTCCTTTGCCGCCGCGCTTTTCGGCGCATGCCTGACGTCCTTGCTGCAGACCGGTGACCTCGGCTGGGTGGTCCCCGACGCGCCGTACATGTTCTCGGCGCGCGATTTCTACGCCCAGGCGGTCCTGGCGGGCCTGGCCGGCGTGCTGATGCTGATCGTGGCCGAGCGCCCGGCCAAGCTGCGCCAATCCTCCTCCTGGCGCCTCGTGGCGACGTTTGCCGCCGCGCTGTTCGCCCTGTACCTCGCGCCGCCTTCGCCGCAAGTGTTCGGCAACACCTGGGCCCCCGGCGAGGCCACGCGCGAACTGTTTCTGGCGCAATGGCGCCTGGTCCTGCCCATTGCCCTCGCCACAACTGCGCTGCGGTGGGGTTTGCACCGGCTTTTGCGCTAGGATTGTCGTCACCCAACCCCGCCTCCCCCGGAGATACCCTGCATGTCCTCCCTAGACGCCTTTGCCATCACCAAGAAGTGGCCCGCCCAGCATCCCGACCGCATCCAGCTTTATTCGCTGCCGACGCCCAACGGCGTGAAGGCGTCGATCATGCTGGAGGAGACCGGTCTGCCCTATGAAGTCCACCGGGTCGCCTTCGATACCAAGGACCAGTTCACGCCCGAGTTTCTGTCGCTCAGCCCGAACAACAAGATCCCGGCCATCCTCGACCCGAACGGGCCGGACGGCAAGCCGCTGGGCCTGTTCGAGTCCGGCGCGATCCTGGTTTACCTGGCCAGCAAGGCCGGCCAGTTCATCCCGGCGGACACGGCGGGTCGCTTCGAGACGCTGCAATGGGTGATGTTCCAGATGGGCGGCATCGGCCCGATGTTTGGCCAACTGGGCTTTTTCCATCGGTTCGCGGGCAAGGACTATGAAGACAAGCGCCCGCGCGACCGTTATGTGGACGAGTCCAAGCGCCTGCTGGCCGTACTGGACCAGCGCCTGGAAGGGCGCGACTGGGTGATGGGCGACCAGTACACCATTGCTGACATCGCCATCTTCCCGTGGGTGCGCAACCTGGTGGGCTTTTATGACGCCGGCGACCTCGTCGGCTTTTCGTCGTTCAAGAACGTCGCGCGTGTGCTGGACGCGTTCGTGGCGCGGCCCGCGGTCGCCAAGGGTCTGACCATTCCGGGCTGACCGATGGAACTGCGCCAGCTCCGTTACTTCGTGCGGGTGGTCGAGGCCGGCAGCATCGGCCGGGCGGCCATGTCGATCGGCATGGTCACGTCGGCGCTCAGCCAGCAGATCAGCCGTCTCGAAGGCGAACTGTCCACGCGGCTGTTGCAGCGCAGCGCCAGCGGCGTGGTGCCCACGGACGCGGGGCTGGCGTTTTTCCGGCAGGCGCAACTGGCGCTGCGCCACGCCGATGACGCCGTCCAGGCCGCCCAACAGGCGCGGCTGGCCGGGCACGTCAGCGTCGGCCTGCCGTCCACGACGGCGGCGGTGCTGGGCGCGCCTTTTCTGCAGGCCATGAATGCGCGTTATCCCGACATCCGGCTGCATCTGGTCGAAGCGCTGTCCGGGCATCTGACCGACATGCTCAACGGCCGCCTGTTGGACCTGGCCATCGTGTTCCATGCCGAATCCGCACGCCGCTGGAGCGTGATGCCGCTGCTGGACGAGCCCCTGTTCCTCTTTGCCCGGCCCGGCATGCCCGGCTTGCCGGCTGGTGACACGACGCGGCTGGAGGCCATTGCCGACCTGCCGCTGGTGCTGCCCAGCGGCCGCCACGGCTTGCGCGCGCTGGTCAACAACGCCTTCCTGCAACTGGGCCGCACGCCCCGGGTGGTGGCCGAGGTCGATGGTCTGTCACTGCTGATGGACGTGGTGCAGCAGGGCGCCGCGGCGACGATCCAGCCCAGTTCGGCCACCGCGCGCATCGCGCCCGGCCAGTTGCAGATGGCGCGCATCGACGACGCGCATCTGTTCCGCTCCAACCTGCTGGCCAGCCTGTCGGACGAGGAGCTGTCGCCCGCGGCGCTGGCCGCCCGTCTGGTCATGGCCGACGTGTCCCGCACCCTGGCCCGCGAAGGCAAGTGGGCCGTGGTCGCCCTTCACGAATCGTGAATACCCGTTGACGCCTGCCTGATATCGCACCGGCGCGCCGCTGCGTAGAGTCTGCCCCTTGAATTGGGGAAGATGGCATGGTCGACGTCTTGGTGATTGGTGGGGGCAATGCGGCGCTGTGCGCGGCCTTGATGGCGCGCGAAGCCGGCGCCAGCGTGCTGCTGCTGGAAGCGGCGCCAAAGGAATGGCGGGGCGGGAATTCCCAGCACACGCGCAATCTGCGTTGCATGCACGATGCGCCGCAGGACGTGCTGATCGACGCGTATCCCGAAGAAGAATACTGGCAGGACCTGCTCAAGGTGACGGGCGGGCTGACCAACGAACACCTGGCGCGGCTGGTCATCCGCGAGTCCTCCACCTGTCGAGACTGGATGCGCCGCCACGGCGTGAACTTCCAGCCGCCGCTGTCGGGCGCGCTGCATGTAGCGCGCACCAATGCGTTCTTCATGGGCGGCGGCAAGGCGCTGGTCAACGCCTATTACCGCAGCGCCGAAGCGCTGGGCGTGCAGATCCGCTACAACGCGCCGGTCGATTCGCTGGACCTGGACAACGGCCGCTTCGTGGCCGCGCGCATTGGCGACGAGCGCATAGAGGCCCGCGCCTGTGTGCTGGCCGCAGGGGGCTTCGAGTCCAACCGCAAATGGTTGCGCGAAGCCTGGGGTCAGAACGAGCGCGGCGAATGGCCGGCCGACAACTTCCTGATCCGCGGCACGCGCTTCAACATGGGCGTGCTGCTGAAATTCATGCTGGATGCCGGCGCAGACGGCATCGGCGACCCCTCCCAATCGCATTGCGTGGCCATCGACGCCCGCGCGCCGCTGTATGACGGCGGCATCTGCACGCGCATCGATTGCGTATCGCTGGGCGTGGTCGTCAACCGCGACGCCGAGCGCTTCTACGACGAGGGCGAGGACTTCTGGCCCAAGCGTTATGCCATCTGGGGGCGCCTGACGGCCATGCAGCCCGGCCAGATCGCCTATTCCATCATCGACGCCAAGGCGATCGGCCGCTTCATGCCGCCGGTGTTTCCGGGCGTGAAGGCCGACACGTTGTCCGAACTGGCGCAAAAGCTGGGGCTGGATGCGGCCACCTTCGAGAAGACCGTCGGGGACTACAACGCGGCCTGCCGCGTCGGCAAGTTCGACCACACCGCGCTGGATGACTGCCATACCGAAGGCCTGACGCCCGCCAAGACGCACTGGGCACGGCCCATCGACACCGCGCCGTTCTACGGCTATGCGCTGCGGCCCGGCATCACCTTTACCTATCTGGGCCTGAAGGTGGACGACACCGCCGCAGTCCGTTTCAACGATCAGCCCAGCGACAACCTTTTTGTCGCGGGCGAAATGATGGCCGGCAACGTGCTGGGCAAGGGATACACGGCGGGCGTGGGCATGTCCATCGGCACGGCCTTTGGCCGTATTGCCGGCACCCGCGCCGCCGCCGCGGCGCTCGGCCAGAACCCTGCGGGAGCACACCGTGAAGCAGCTTGAAGCCCTGGCCCGCGAGGCGCAGTCTTTTTCCACCAGCCAGTCCGGCCCCATTCCCTCGCCGGCGCCGTCGCCTACCGAGCAGCCGGTGCATTTTCACGCGCGGGGCGCCAAGCCGCTGACCGAAACACTGACCGGCGACGAAACCGAAGTGGCGCGCGTCATGCAGATCTGCAACGCCTGCCGCTATTGCGAAGGCTTCTGCGCGGTGTTTCCGGCCATGACGCGCCGCCTGGAATTCGGCAAGGCCGACCTGAACTACCTGGCCAACCTGTGCCACAACTGCGGCGCCTGTCTGCACGCGTGCCAGTACGCGCCGCCGCACGAGTTCGCCGTCAACGTGCCGCAGGCCATGGCCAAGGTGCGGATGCAGACCTACACCGACTACGCGTGGCCCGCCGCGCTGGGCACGCTGTACAAGCGCAATGGCCTGGCGCTGTCGCTGGCCACGGCCGCCGGTCTGGCGCTGTTCCTGGTGCTGGCGGTGGTGATGGCGGGCGGTCTTTTTCATGAGCCGATGGCGGGCAATTTCTACGCCGTGTTCCCGCACAACACGCTGGCGCTGATGTTTGGCGTGGTGTTCGGCTTTTCGATGCTGGCGCTGGCGGTGGGCGTGACGCGGTTCTGGCGCAATGTCAGCCCGGGGGCGGCGTCGGGCGCGGCGGTCGCCGAGGCGGCGCATGATGCGTTGCGCCTGCGCTATCTGGACGGCGGCCACGGCAAGGGTTGCAACAACGCCGACGACGCCTTCACGCTATGGCGCCGGCGGTTTCACCATTTCACGTTCTACGGCTTCATGCTGTGTTTCGCGGCCACGTGTGTCGCCACGCTGTACCACTATCTGCTGGACCAGCAGGCGCCGTATCCGATCCTGAGCGCGCCGGTGCTGCTGGGCACCGCGGGCGGCATCGGCCTCTTGATCGGCCCCGCCGGCTTGCTGTGGCTGAATTTCAAACGCCATCCCCTGCAGGGCGACGCGGCGCAAAAGCCGATGGACCGGGGCTTCATCGTTCTGTTGTTCCTGACCAGTGCGACGGGCTTGGCGCTCTTGGCCGGCCGCGACGGCAGCGCGATGGCGCTGCTGCTGGCGATCCATCTTGGCGTCGTGATGGCGTTGTTCCTGACTTTGCCCTACGGCAAGTTCGCCCATGGCATCTACCGCTCGGCCGCGCTTTTGAAGTGGTCCATCGAAAAACGCCAGCCCAACAAGCTGCAGCTCGGTTCGGACTGACCGGACCGGCCTTATCGCCGGCCTGACGGCGCCCGCTCGAGGCGCCGCAGCCGGCCACAACCCTGGAGACTCCCATGTTCCGCACTCGTTTGCTGGCGCGCTGCGCGCTGGCCGCCTGTCTGTCGCCGGCCCTGCCGGCCGCGCACGCCCAGACCTTTCCCGCCAAGCCGATCACGCTGGCCGTCCCGCATTCAGCGGGGGGCACGTCCGACATCCTCGCCCGCACCGTCGCCGCCGAAGCCGCCAAGACGCTCGGCCAGACGATCGTGATCGACAACAAGGGGGGCGCCAACGGCACCATCGCCGCCAAGCAGGTGGCGTCGGCCGCGCCGGACGGCTACACGCTGCTGCTGGCCACCGCCAGCACGCACGGCATCAACCCGTCGTTGTATTCCCGCATTTCGTACGACGCGGTCAAGGATTTCACGCCGGTCACGCTTTTGGCCACCGTGCCCAACGTGCTGGTGGTCGGCCCCAACGTCAAGGCCAAGAACGTGCAGGAGCTGATCGCGTTCATCCGTTCGCAGGGCGACAAGACCAACATGGGCTCGGCGGGCGCCGGCACGCCGGGACACCTGGCGGGCGAAATGTTCAAGAGCGAGGCGAAGCTGGAATTCACGCATGTGCCGTACAAGGGCGGCAGCCCCGCGATCACGGACCTGATCGGCGGCCAGATCGACTTCATGTTCACCACCATTCCGGGCGTCCTGCCGCACGTGAAGGCGGGCACGTTGCGCGCCTTGGCCGTGACCTCGCCCGAGCGCTCGTCCGCAATGCCCGACGTGCCGACGATGGCTGAATCAGGCCTTCCGGGCTTTCAGGCGGTGTCGTGGCATGGCATCGTCGCGCCGGCCGGCACGCCGGACGCGGTGGTGGCCAAGCTGAATCAGGCGTTGACCGGCGCGCTGGCCTCGCCCGAGGTCAAGCAGCGCCTGCTGGAAGAGGGCGCGCGCGCCTCCAGCGTGAACACCGCCGAATTCGGCAAGTTCATCCAGACCGAGATCGCGGCGTGGGCGAAGGCGGTCAAGGACTCGGGCGCCACGGCAAACTGAAGCAGAATGCGGTCGCGCGGCCTCTCCTGGCCGTTCGTGCTTTCTAAAGAGGGGCTTTGCCGGGCGTCAGACGGGCGGATGAGCGCGAATCCGCCATGCTAGGATGCCCCGCATGTTGATTGCCGCCTTGCTTACCTCGCTGGCCCTGACCTCAGGCCATGCCATTGAGTACGACCTTCCATGCTTCTTTGCGGACAAGGAAGCGGAAGGCTCCCTCGAACACGTCCAGCACTGCGCCCGCGCCACGAACGGTAGTGTCGAATTCCGCCCCGCCGTGATGGCGCGCATGGATTTCAGCAAGGATGGCCTGTCACCCGCAACGGCCAATGGCTCGTGGCACTGGGTGCGGCCCGACGGACGTGCCGTCGCCGTGGTCACGTTCGATAATGGCGCCGACGATTTCGAGGAAGGCCTGACGCGCGGCCAGTGGGAAGGCGGCATGGCCTACTACGACAGGCAACTCAACCGCGTGCTGGCCACGCCTTACGACTGGGTCGACCGCTTCGAGGGCGGCCTGGCCGCGGTATGCAAGGGTTGCCGTATCGAACGCACGCGCGACGGCGAACACAGTTACGTCACGGGCGGAGAATGGGGCGCCATCGACCGCGAAGGGCGGCTGGTGCTGCCCATGCGGCCGGATGCGATGTCGTTGCGGGCAGAGATGGAGGCGGCGCGCGGCGCGCCCCGTCTGCTAGATCAGCCTTAGAACTTGTAGCGCAGTTGCGCGTACACGTTGCGCGGCGCGCCGTAAAAGACCGAGTTGTAGCTGCCCATGCCCGAGTAATAGTGCTTGTCCAGCACGTTGTTCAGGTTCACGGTCAGCCGCAGGTCTTTGCTGAAGTCATAGCCCGCCATCAGCCCCAGCACGCCAAAGGCGTCCTGCGTGAACCGATAGTTGTTGTCGCCGATGTCCTGCGAGAAATACGTATTGCTCTGCCACAGCATGTTCGCGCCGACGGTCAGGCGGTGCCAGTCGCCCGGCAGTCGGTACGCCGTGGCCAGCTTGAAAAGGTGTTCGGGCTGCGTGGTGCTGACCCGCTTGCCGTCACGGTCGCGCGAGCGGCTGTAGGTATAGCCCGCGTTCACCTGCCAGCCCGGCATGACTTCGCCGGACACCTCGAGTTCGACGCCGCGCGTGGTCACACCCGGAATCGCGATATAGGCGGTGCCGCCCGACGGCGTGGACGCGCCGCTGGGATCCAGCTCGGCGACGTTGTCCTGCTTGAGCTGGAACAGGGCGATGCTGGTGTTCAACCGGCCGTCCAGGTATTCGCCCTTGGCGCCGATTTCGTAGCTCTTGCCGGTCAGCGGATCCAGCTGGCGGTCGTTGGCATCGAAGTTGTAGGCCTGCGGCTTGAAGACGTCGGTATAGCTGGCATACACCGTGTGCTGGCTGTCCAGGTCATAGGTGATGCCCGCGTAGGGGATGAACTTGTTGTCGACGGTGGTGGCGTAATGCGAACTGCGGCCGTTGCCCAGACTGCCGTCCAGGCTCCATTCGTAGTCCGTCCAGCGGCCGCCCAGGATGACACCGAGCCGATCCGTGGGACGCAGCACGGTCGCGCCGTACAGGATCTTCTGGTTCACCAGAATGTTGTGCGTCAGCCACCATTCGTACATGTCGGGCTCGACGGCGTTGTTGTTCCAGTTGAAGGCGTCGTCGATCAGCGAATCGGTATTCCTGTCGTAGCGGTTCGATTGCGAATGCGTGCGCGCGGCGTTGTAGCCCAGCACCAGTTCATGCTGGCGGCCGAACAGGGTGTAGGGACCGGACGCCTGGAAGTCGATGGTGTTCTCGCGCGAATCGGTGTTGAAGCGCGCCGCGCCGCCCGTGTAGAAGCCGTGATCGATGTTGTGCGTGTCCACGTCGATCAGGGCGCTGCTCATGCCGGAGATCAGTTCGCGCGAACGGTAGTTGCGATGCGCTGCGGCCAGCTTGATGCGCCATCCGCTGTCGAACTGGTGATCGATGTCCGCGAAGACGCGGGTCGTGTCCTGGTCGCGCCAAGCCCATTTGTCCGCGGGGTTGGTCGAACGCGAGAACCGGACCCGCGATCCGTCGGAGAAGAATGCCGGCAGATGCGTGTTGCTGGTGCCGTCGTTATTGTTCTGCTGATAGTCCACGCCGATGGACGCCTTGGTGCGCGGCGTCAGGTCGGCTTCCAGGATGCCGTAACCGACGTACTCCTTGCCGCTGGCGTAATCCATGTAGCTGCCGCGGGTCTCGGCGGTGCCGACCACGCGGCCACGGATCTTGCCGTTCTCAGACAGCGGGCCGCCCAGGTCGACTTCGCTGCGGTAGCGGTCCCACGAGCCGGCGCCCGCGCTCAAGCTGCCTTGAAATTCCTGCGTGGGGCGCTTGCGGATGAAATTGACGACGCCGGACGGGTAGCCTGCGCCGTTCACCAGACCGGTTGCGCCTTTCAGGATTTCAATGCGGTCATAGATGACCGTGTTGGTGATGCTGTAGTTGTCGCGGACGTTGCCGCCGTCGCTGGACAGGCTGGGCAGGCCGTCGAACTGGAAGTTCTGCAACTGAAAGCCGCGCGAGTAGAAGCTGTAGCCTTCCGAATTGTCCTGGACGACGGTGATGCCGGGCGTCTGTTCCAGCGCGCCCGCGACGCTCACGATGCCCTGGTCATCCATCTGCTGGCGCGTGATGACGCTGACCGATTGCGGCGTTTCGCGCATCGTCAGGCGCATGCGCGTGGCGGACGAAGACTCGGGCATCGTGTACGAGCCGGTGCCTTCGCTGGGCGGAATCACGCCGTTGGCGGTGACCACCACAGGTTCCAGCGCGGTCACCGCGCTGGCCGCCGGCAGCGGCCGCACGGACAGCACGCCGCTGCGGGTGACGACGAGTTCCAGTCCGGTGCCGGCCAGCGCCTGTCTTGCGGCCGCTTCGGCGCTCAGGACGCCGCGCACTGGCGAGGCCTGCTTGCCGGCCACCAATTCGGCGCCGGCGGAAATGGGTTTGCCGCTCTGCAGCGAGATGCGGCTAAGGGTATCGGCCAACGGCGCGGCGGGCAGATCGTAGGCCAGAGTGGCCTGTTGCGCGGCGGCTGTCGTGTCCTGGGCGTGGACCGGCCGGGTCAGCACGCAGGCGGCGAGCGCGCAGGCGACGAGCGCGGCGCCGGGGGGCAGGGGAAATTTCATGTTGGCAGGGGAAGCAGTGAGTGGATTTCGGTTGCGTCACTAGTCATGACGGCGACCGATCTGAAATCCCCTCACTGCCAGCGGATTTTTTTAGGCGGCGTCCACCAGCGTCAGCCAGGATCCGTAGCGATGCACCCGGATGGGCAGCGTGTCGCCCAGCGCTTCCAGCGCCGTCACGCCCTTGACGATGGGTACGGCAGCCTTGACCGCGCGCAGCAGCTTCAGCCCCTTGCCCAGGTACGGGGAACGCAGAAAGCCCCAGACCTTGGGCAGCGCCTGGCCCATGCGGCCGGGCGGCGTGGTTTCCAGCAGCGCGTCCACCTTCACGCCTGCATTCAGGTATTGCCAGGCCACCAGATACAGCAGCGGACCGCAACCGGCCAGCACGGTGCGATCGGACGGCACGACGCCGGAAGACTTCAAGAGGATCTGCGCTGCGCCCGCCGTGATGACGCCCGGCAGCGTCCAGCCCGGAATCGGAAACGGCCGCTCCTGTGCGCCGGTGGCCAGCAGCAGGCGGCGCGCGTGCACGATGCGCGCCTCGCCCCCTACCGAATACGCCACCTCGAAGCCTTCCGCTGATTCGGGCGCCGTGCGTTGGGCCACGGCCCAGACCGTCGCACCGGGCACGTAGCGCGCGCCGGACTGCTGGAAGGGCGGCACCAGCGTCGCGCCGTGCCAGTAGTCTTCGCCCAGGATGCCGCGATCGGTGACGGGTGTGGTGGTGATGGCGCGGTAGATCTGGCCGCCCGGCGCGGGCTGCTCGTCCAGCAGCACGGTGTCCACGCCCAGATTGGCGGCCAGCGTCGCCGCCGCCAGACCCGCCGGGCCTGCGCCCACCACCAGCAAATCGCATTGCGTCGTGTCGATCATGCCTGCACCTTGCGCGCACCCAACTGGCGCTCGATCTTCATTCCTTCCCGCACGGGCGTCATGCAGCCCTGCTGGTTCGCTTGCCCGTCGATGGTGACCAGGCAGTCGTAGCAGACGCCCATCATGCAGTACGGTCCGCGCGGCACCTCATTGACCGCCGTGTCGCGACAGGCCTGCACGCCGCCCGCAAACAGCGCCGCCGCCACGCTGTCGCCCTGACGGCACAGCATCTCGGCCCCATTGACCGTTACCCGCACCGGCGCGCCCTGCGCCTGCCGCTGCGCCTCGTCAAGCCGCTTGAACATGAAACCTCCGGGTCGAGAAGGGCGCCATGTCGTCGGCCAGGCTGCCGGCGGCGATCATGGGCGCCAGGTTGAGCGCATGTGCGGCGGCAAGCGTCACGCCGCTGTGACAGGTGGCGACGAAGGCCCCCGGACACGTTTCGGATTGCTGATAAATGGGAAAGCCGTCCTTGGACATGACGCGCAGCGCCGCCCAGCTTCGCACCACGCGCACGTCGCGCAGCGCGGGCAGCGTGCGCACCGCGCGGTCGGCCAGCGTGCCGAGGATCGGCAGGCCCACCAGGTTGTCCACATAGCCGGCCTCTTCCTGCGAATCCCCGATCAGCCAGGTGCCTTCGTCGGTCTGGCGCAGCGTGGACAAGGGGGTTTCCAGCATGCGGCGCGTGCGCTCCAGCACGACGATCTGGCCGCGCTGCGGGCGCACCGGCACGTCCAGTCCCACCTGTTCGCCCAGCTGCTTGTTGGACAGGCCCGAGGCCAGCACCACCTTGTGCGCGCGCACCGTGCCGCCGGGCGTGGCGATATCGAACACGCCGTCACGCAGGCGGATGTTCTGCGCCGGACGCTGCGGCAGGTAATCCACAACCCGCTGTGCAAAACTCATGTGCAGCGCGCGCAAGAGCTTCAGCGGATTGGCGATGCCGTCCACCGGCGTCCACGTCGCGCCGCGCACATCGGGCCCGATGCCCGGCACCAGATCCGCGACTTCGGCGCGGTCCAGCATCTTCCAGTCGTATTGCGCCATGCCGGGCTGGGCAAGCAGCGTCTGCATGAATCGCGTGCGCGCCTCGACCTCTTCATCGCTTAACAGCGCGTGCAGCCCGCCGCGCTGCTCCAGATGCACGTCGACCCCGGTCTCTTCCTGCAGCAGCGCGGCAAGTTGCGGCCAGCCCTTGGCCGACGTCATCGTCCACACGCCGTAGCGCGGCAGGCCCATGCCCTTGCTCTGCACCCACACCAGCCCGAAGTTTCCGCGCGAGGCCCGGTAGGCCACGTCGCCCTCGTCCAGCACGGCCACGTGGTCCAGCTCGCGCCGCAGCCCGTAGGCCACCGCCGACCCGACCAACCCGCCCCCGATCACCACCGCATCGTAAATGCCGCGGTGCACGGGCGCGCGCGGCGCCACTTCTTTCTCGTCCGTCATCAGCGTCCCTTTCCTACAAACAGCTTCTCCAGACCGACGGCGCGGTCCAGGATGAATATGGCAATGATGGTCACGTAGATCAGCACCGCCGACACGGCTGTGACCAGCGGGTCGATGGTGTCTTCGATATGCAGGAAGATGCGCACCGGCAGCGTGGTGGTGGACGGCGACGCGATGAAGATCGACATCGTCAGTTCATCGAAGCTGGTGATGAACGCGATCACCCAGCCGCTCACCACGCCCGGCAACAGCAGCGGCAGCACCACGCGCCGGAAGGCCGTCCAGTTGGACGCACCCAGCGATTGCGCCGCGCGTTCCAGGGCCGGGTCGATGCCTGCCGCCGACGCCAGCACCAGCCGCAACGCATACGGCATGACCAGGATCACGTGCGCCACCACCAGGCCGAAATACGTGCCGGCCAGATCCACGGTCGTGAAGAACTTCAGGAACGCCAGGCCCAGCACGACGTGCGGAATCATCAGCGGCGACAGAAAGAACGCCACCAGCGCCTCGCGGCCCGGGAAGCGATTGCGCGCGATGGCCAGCGCGCTGGGCACGGCCAGTGCAATGGCAAGCGTGGCCGACAGCGTGCCCAGACCCAGGCTGAACCAGAATGCATCGACAAAGCGCGGGTTGTCCAGGGTGGCGCGGAACCAGCGCAGCGACAGCCCACCGGACGGCAGTGAGATGAAGCCTTCGGACGTGAACGCCACCGCGCACACCATGACGATGGGCGCCAGGATGAAGAGGATGAACAGCGTGTGGAAGACGAGGCCGATGGGGCCATTGCGAAATTGCATGTCAGCCTCCGGCCTGGTTGAACACCGCGCCGTAACGGCGCTCGATGATGCGGTTGGCGGACAGCAGCACCACCACGGTCGCCACCAGTAGCACCACCGCCAGCGCCGCACCCAACGGCCAATTCAGCGTGTTCAGGAATTCGTCGTACGCGGCGGTGGCCACATTCTTTAAGCGGCGGCCGCCGATGATGGCGGGCGTGGCAAAGGAACTGGCCGCCATCGCGAACACCATGATCGCGCCGGACAGGATGCCCGGCATCACCTGGGGCACGATCACGCGCCGGATCACGGTGAACTGGCTGGCGCCCAGCGACAGCGCGGCGGCCTCAGTCGCCGGATTGATCCGCTGCAAGGATGCCCACACCGAGATCACCATGAAGGGCACCAGCACGTGCGTCAGCGCAATGCCCACGCCCAGGTTGCTGTACATCAAATCGATGGGCGTTGAGGTCAGCCCGATGCCCATCAGCGCCTTGTTGATCAGACCCGTCGAGCCGAACAGCAGCGCCCAACCCAACGTGCGGACCACGACGGATATCAGCAGCGGCCCCAGCACCACCATGAGGAAGAGACCCTTCCACGGATTGGCCATGCGAGACAGCACGTAGGCTTCGGCCGTGCCCAGCACCAGGCACGCGACCGTCACGGCGGCGGCGACGCCAAACGTGCGCGCGTAGATCTCGTAGTAGTAGCCGTCCGAGAAGATCTCGATGTAGTTCTTCCAGGTAAAGGTGGCCTGCATGCCGCCATAGAACTGGAAGTCGAAGAAGCTGATCAGGAACACCAGCGCCATCGGCACGACGAGGAACGTGGCGTACACCACCAGCGCCGGTGCGCTCAGCACCCACGGATTGGTGCGCGCGGTCATGACGCTTTACCTTGCGGCGCAGCGGCCGGATCGACGGTGCACATGTCCTGCGCGCGCCAGCGCAGATGCACGGGTTCGCCTTCGGCGGGCACCGGCACCCCGTCGTTCTGACGGATCACCATGACTTCGCCGACCGACGTTTCCACCTGGCACAGCCAGTGATTACCCTGGAACACGCGCGTCTTCATGCGGCCGGGCAACGCACAGGCCGCGGGTTCGGAAAACAGGATCTTTTCGGGGCGCACGATCACGGCGCCTTGCGGCACAGGCGCGCCTTCCAGACCGATATGCGCCTCGCCGATGCGGGCGCGCATCTCGCCTTCGTACTGCTCGGCCTGCGGGGTGAAGACGTTGGCCTTGCCCAGAAAGCCGCCGACGAAATGGCTGGCGGGGCCTTCGTATGCGGCGAACGGTTCGGCCACCTGTTCGACGCGGCCCTGGTTCATCACGACGATGCGATCCGACAGCGCCAGCGCCTCGGACTGATCGTGCGTGACGAGAATGGTGGTGGTGCCGACGGTGCGCTGGATGCTGCGCAGTTCAAGCTGCATTTCTTCGCGCAGCTTGGCGTCCAGGTTGGAGAGCGGTTCGTCCAGCAGCAGCACGCTGGGACGGATGACCAGCGCGCGTGCCAGCGCGACGCGCTGCTGCTGGCCGCCCGACATCTGCGCCGGATGCCGGTCGGCCAGATGCGACAGGCCCACGAGCTTGAGCGCGTCGGCCACGCGGGTCAGCCGCTCGTCTTTCTTGACGCGTTGCATCTCCAGCCCGAACGACACGTTCTCGGCCGCGGTCATGTGCGGAAAGAGCGCGTAGTTCTGGAACACCATGCCCAGCCCGCGCTTGTTGGCAGGCACCTTGCTGACGTCCTTGCCGTTCAGCACGATGCTTCCGCCCGACGGCTCGACAAAGCCCGCGATCATCTGCAGCGTGGTGGTCTTGCCGCAGCCGGAAGGCCCCAGCAGCGAGATGAACTCGCCTTGCTTCACGGACAGACTCAGGTTTTCAACGGCAGTGGTGTCGCCGTAGCGCTTGCTCAGGCGGTCCAGCACGAGATAGGTCATGAATGCTCCCGGTGGGCGGCGCCAGCGCCGCCCGTATGCACACGCAGTCAGCGCTCGATTTCCCGCGTCCAGCGCTTGTTCCAGTCGTCCCGGTTCTGGTTGACGGTGTCCCAGTCGATCACGATGAGATCCGCGGCGCGCTTGCCGATGGGCAGCGGCACGCGGGGATCGTCGGCCACCTTGGCTTTCTTGTTGACCGGGCCATAACCGTAGGCGGAGGCGAGCTTTTCCTGGACCTCGGGCGACACCAGGTATTCGACAAAGGCCTGCGCCTTGGGATTGGCGTTGGACTTGGCAATCGGGCACACGGACGACAGGAGCGCATACGCGCCTTCCTGCGGATAGACGAAGCCCACCGGGAAGCCCGTGTCGGCAAAGGCCTTGACGCGGCCGCTGCCCCACACCGCGATGGTGGCCTGGCCGCTGGAGAAGAGTTCAGTCATCTTGCCGGGCGAGGGCTCATAGACCAGCACGTTGGGGCCGACCTCGTTCTTGAACGTGGTGAAACCGGGGTCGATCTTCTTTTCGCCGCCGCCGCCTTCGCGCGCATATTCCACCAGCGTGTGCAGGCCGTAGGTGTTGTTGAGCGGCGGAATGACGAGCTGCTTCTTGTACTTGGGATCCTTCAGGTCCTTCCACGACGTGGGCGGCGCCCATTTCTTCTCGTCGAAGACCTTTTTGTTGTACATGATGCCGGTGGCCACGATGCCGATGGCAACCGCCCTGTCGTCCTTGTAGCGCGCCGTGGTGTAGATGTCGTCGGCGGGAAGGTTCTTGATGGGTTCGCAGAAGCCCAGCGCGATGGCCTGGTACATGGGGCCGTCGTCGATGATGGCGACGTCGATCTGCTGGTTGCTCTTTTGCGCCTGCAGGCGCGCCACGGTGTTGGTGGAGTTGCCGGCAACGTAGTCCAGTTCGACACCGTGCTGCTTGGCGAAGGGCGGGAAGATGTCCTTGCGCATGATGTCTTCGAACGAACCGCCGTAGCCGGCGACCACCAGTTTCTGCTGCGCCTGTGCGTTTGCGCCCAGCCCGGCTGCTACCGCCGCTGCCGCGAGCACTGCAAGTACCTTGCTCATGAGAACCCCCGAATATTGGAAGAGAACTGCAAGAACCGACTGATTTGTTGCCCGGCGACTTCATGTCCGCCGTACAATTTGTCCGTACATGAATGTCCGGACAAATAATGGATCCGGCAAGACTGCCTTGTCAATCGGTTATTGTCCGGACAAACCCTATAAAACCAATCAAGGAGGCTTCCCTCATGACCCGATCTTCCGAGCGCGCTGCCAGTTCCGGCGGGGAGCGGGAAGCGCGCGGCCGGCCTGGCGCGGCGCTTCCGGCCGACGGGGCGGGCGGACCGCGCTACAAGAGCATCTATCAATCGCTGTCGCAGGACATCAGCTCGGGGCGCTACCCCGTGATGACGCTGCTGCCGACGGAACACGAGCTGTGCGAACAGTTCGGCGCCAGCCGTCACACGATCCGCGAAGCCATCCGCATGCTGACCGTTGCCGGCGTGGTGTCGCGCCGTCCGGGCGTGGGCACACGCGTGGAAACGGCGCGCGCCACCACGCGCTTCACGCAGCGCATCTCGCAGTTCCCCGACCTGCTGCAGTACGCCCGCAACGCGGCGCTGCTGGTGCAGGACGTGCGCACCGTCAAGCTCACCAAACGTCTCGCGGAAACACTGGGCTGCGAGCCCGGCCAGCAGTGGCTGCACATCAACTCCATCAAGACATTGGACGATCCCGACGTCGCCGCCGCCTGCACGCTCATTTACGCGGACCCGGCGCATTCCGACGTGCGGGTAGACGTGAAGTCGCGGATTTCGCTGCTGCGCCTGATCGAGGACCACTTCGGCGATCGCATCACCGAGGTCAACCAGGAGTTCTCCGCCACGCCCATCGGCGCGGTGATCGCAAAGCAGCTCCAGGTCGACACCGGCACGCCGGGCTTCGTCATCACGCGCCGCTACTACGGTGATGGCGGCGTGCTGCTGCTTGCCACCATCACCACGTTCCCGCACGACAAGATGAAGTACTCGATGACGCTCAACGTCAGTTGATGCGCAGCGCGGCTCACGCGGACAAGCCATAGTCCGCGCGTGCTGCCTCGGCGCTGATCTTGCCGTCGGCCAGATCCTGCGCCACACGCGCCCGCGGCCGCGCCGAGGGCGTCCCATAGCCGCCGCCGCCAGGCGTTTCGATGCGCACGCTTTCACCGGGTTCGAGCGCGATGTTCGCAGTCTTGGAAAACAGCTCCTCTTGTTGCGGCGTGCCGAAGTTGCGGATCAGCCGTGCACGGCGCCCGTCGCATCCGCCGTCCACGCCCGCCGCCACGCCCACGGTGTGGCTGTCGGAACGGGCCGAGAACACGATGCCCGGTCCCACGGCGCGGATCTGCTTGGCGATGGCCATGCCGCCACGCGTGCGGCCCGCACCGCCGGAATCCTGGATCATTGCGTACTCGTCCATCAGCAGCGGGTACTCGTTCTCCAGCGCTTCCACGGGCAGATTCGACGTGTTGGTCATGTGCACGTGCACCGCGTCCATGCCGTCCGCATCGAAGCGCGCGCCCGCGCCGCCGCCCAGCGTTTCCAGATACACGAAATGGCCCGCGCGCTCGCGCCAGCGGCCCGAGAACACGATGGCGGGGCAGCAGTCGTTGCTGGACGCCATGGTCTTCTCGGGCGGCAGCAGGCCGCGGAACGCGCCGAAAATCGCGCCGGCCACCTTCTGCGCGGTGATGGACCGCGCGCCCACCGCGGCCGGGTGTTCGGGATTGGTGATGGTGCCCACGGGCGCCGACAACGTGATGGGGTCGAACAACCCCGCGTTGGGCGCCAGGTCCGGATCCAGCAGCGCCTTCACCGCGTAGTACACGCAGGCGCGCAAGGCGTTGAACGGCAGGTTCATGGCGCCGCGCGCCTGTTTGCCGGACCCTTCGAAGTCGAAATGCAGATTGTCGGCGCTAACGGTCAGCGTCACCTGGATGGGCACCGGGTCGCCACCCATGCCGTCGTCGTCCAGATCGCTGCGGAACGTATAGCTGCCAGCGCGCAATTCCGCGATGCGGTTCAGGAGCCGCTTGCGCGTATAGGCGATCACGTCGTCCACCGAACGCAGCACCGCCTCCAGTCCCATCTGGCGGATCAGGCCCTGCACCGCCGCCGCGCCGCGGCGGTTGGTGGCCATCTGCACGCGCAGGTCGAGCACGCGCTCTTCCGGGTCGCGGGTATTGGCGCAGATGAGCCGCAGCAGGTCTTCATCGGTCTCACCCGCGCGGGCGATGCGGCAGGCGGGGATGCGGATGCCTTCCTCGAAGATAGACTTCAAGCCGCCGGCGATCGAACCGGGCACCGCGCCGCCCACGTCGGAATGGTGCGCGATGTTGGCCGCGAAGAAGCGCAACACGCCGTCCCAGAACACCGGCGTGATGATGTTGATGTCGGGCAGGTGGCTGCCGTCGGCCAGGTACGGGTCATTGCAGATATACACGTCGCCATCGCGGATCTGGTCACCCGGGAACGTGCGCAGGATGGCGCGCATGGCGCCGTCCAGCGACCCCAGGTGCAGCGGAATCTGCGTGCCTTGCGCGACGAGCCGGCCGGCGGCGTCGAACAGCGCCACGGAGCAGTCCTTGCGCTCTTTGATGTTGGTCGAGAACGACGCACGCACCAACGTGTTGTTCATGTCCTCGGTGATGGACAGCAGGCGGTTGCAGAAGACCTCCATGCCGATGGGATCAGCCAGCGTGGGCGTGGCGTCCGGGGCGCGGGTTTGAACGGAATCAGGCTTGTTCATGCGAGCCTCCTTGCAGGCGGATGATCAGGTTGCCGTATTCGTCGACGCTGGCCTCATGGCCCACGCCGACCACCGTGGTCGAGCTCATTTCCTCGAGCAGCGCAGGCCCCGTGAAGCGCGCCCCGGTCGGCACGCGGTCACGGTCATAGACGGGCGTGTCACGCCAGCCATGCGCCGGGCCGAAGTACGCCTTGCGCTGGCCCCGGGCGGCGTCCTGCAACGTGCCACCCACGTGTCTTGGCGCAAGCGGCGCTTTCACCACCTGTCCCACGGCCTGCATGCGGCAGTTGATGATCTGCACCTTGCGGTCGTCGACGGTGTAGCCGTACTCCCGTTCATGCGCCTGGGCGAAGCGGCGCGCGAATTCCGCGTAGCCGCCCGCGCCGGTGTCGTCCAGGCTGACCTGCACTTCAAAGTTCTGGCCCTCGTAGCGCGCATCGATGGCGCTGTGGCACACGCGCAGCGACGGATCGACGCGTTCGGATGTCAGCCAGTCCTGGGCCTGGGTGCGCAGGCCGTCGAAGATCGCGGAGATCGCGGGCCAGCTGTCCGCATCGGCCAGCGAGATTTCGCTTTGCAC
Organism: Achromobacter sp. UBA5777; assembly: GCF_002418565.1. Classification (NCBI taxonomy): domain Bacteria; kingdom Pseudomonadati; phylum Pseudomonadota; class Betaproteobacteria; order Burkholderiales; family Alcaligenaceae; genus Achromobacter; species Achromobacter sp. UBA5777. The sequence goes on from NZ_DIEJ01000240.1 coordinate 53,883, forward strand.
GAAGTCGAAAGAGATATCCGTGAGCAGGATGCCGCGCGCGCACATCGTGCCCGGCTCCTGCGGCACGATGACGACGGGAATGCCGCATTCCTCGGCCACTTCCACCGCATGCAGCGGGCCGGCGCCGCCGTACGCATACAACGCGAAGCGCGAGAGGTCGTAGCCGCGTTCGGTGGACACCGCACGGATCGCGCGGCTCATGTTGGCCGCTGCGATGCGCAGGATGCCCTCGGCGGCCGCCTCCATGTCCAGCCCCAGCGGTTCGGCGACACGGCTGCGGATGACGTCGCGCGCGGCGTCCGCATACACCGGCATGCGGCCGTTCAGCAGGGCCACGGGATTGAGCCGCTGCAGCGCAATCTCGGCGTCCGTGATGGTCGGTTCCTGGCCGCCGCGGCCGTAGCCCACGGGGCCGGGCACCGCGCCCGCGCTGTGCGGCCCAACCTTCAGCGCACCGGCGTCGTCCAGCCAGGCGATGCTGCCGCCGCCCGCACCGATGACGTGGATATCTACCATGGGCGTCTTGACCGGGTACCCGGCGACGTGGCGGTGCGACGTGAAGAGCGGACGGCCGTCGCATACCAGCGAGACGTCCGTGCTGGTGCCGCCCACATCGAACGTGACGAGGTTCAGGCTGCCGATGGCGCGTCCCACGGCGGCTGCGCCGACGACGCCCGCCGCCGGCCCCGACAGGCAGGTGCGCACCGGATATTGGCGCACGGTGGCGATCGACATCAGGCCGCCGTTGGAGTGGATGGTGTGCGGCTCATGGCCGATGTCCAGTTCCCGCACGCGGTTCAGGAAGCGTTCCAGATAGCGCGCCATCTTAGGCCCGACCGCGGCGTTGAGCACGGTGGTGGACAGGCGCTCGTACTCGCGGAACTCGGGCAGCACGTCCGACGATTGACTGATGTAGGCGTCGGGCATTTCTTCCAGCACGATCTGCGCCGCGCGCCGCTCATGCGCGGGGTTGCGGTAGGCGTGCAGGAAGCAGATCGTCACGGCCTCGATGCCGGCCTTGGCAAATCGGCGCGCGGCATCGCGCACCTGCGCTTCATCCAGCGCCGTCAGCACGTCGCCCGCGGCGTTCACCCGCTCGTCGACCTCGGCGCGGAACTCACGCGGCACGGCCACGGGCGGCTTGCCGACGCTGTAGTCGTACAAATGCGGACGGGTCTGGCGGCCGATCTCCAGCACATCGCGAAAGCCGCGCGTGGTGATGAGCCCGACGCGCGCGCCCTTGCGTTCGATGATGAGGTTGGTGGCCACCGTGGTGCCGTGGCCCACGTGCGAGACCTGCGATGGCGCGACACCGTGATCCGCGAGCATCTGGCCGATGCCCGTGGCGATGGCCTCGGAGGGATCGTGCGGCGTGGAAGGCACTTTATGAAAGTGCACCACGCCGGCGTCCTCGTCGATCATCGTGAAATCGGTAAACGTGCCTCCGACGTCTATCCCTATGCGATACATATCGATTGTTCCAATAAAGAAGGTCAGTCCAGACGAATGCCGGCCTTCTTCACGACCTGGCACCACTTGTTGATTTCGTCCTTGATCATTGCGCCGAACGCGGGTCCGGCGACGTCCGACACCTGCGCGCCCTGTTGCTCCAGATAGGTCTTCACAGCGGGCGCGTGCAGGGTCTGCACAAGGCCGTCGGTGAGCTTGGTGCGCAGCGGTTCAGGCATGTTGGCGGGCGCCAGCATGCCGAACCACACCATGGCCTCGTAGCCGGGATAGCCGGACTCGGCGACGGTGGGCACGTCGGGCAACATGGGCGAGCGCTGCGGCGATGTGACGGCCAGGGCCTTGATCTTGCCGTCTTTGATGTAGGGGTACGAGGTCATGACGACGTCCATCATCATGTTGACCTGCCCGCCGACCAGATCGATGAGCGCGGGACCGGAGCCGCGGTAGGGCACATGCACCATCGATACGCCGGCGGTGGTCTTGAAGAGTTCGGCGGCCAGGTGGTTGGAGGTGCCTTGGCCGTTCGACGCGAAGGAGTACTTTTCGGGCTCTTTCTTCAGGAGGGCAACGAACTCCTGAAGGTTGGCGGCGGGAACCGATTGGTTGACCGACATGACGTTGGGGATGGTGGCGACGACCGTCAGGGGGGTGAAATCTTTGACGGCGTCGTAGGGCAGCTTGGAATAGACGCAGGGCGCGCTGCCGTGCGTGCTGACCGACCCCATGAGGATGGTGTAGCCGTCGGCGGGCTGGCGCGCGACGAATTCGGTGCCGACAGTGCCGCCTGCGCCGGGGCGGTTTTCAACGATGACGTTGGCGTTCAGGCGCTGGCCAAGGCCTTCGGCGATCTTGCGCGCGACCAGATCGGTGGAGCCGCCGGCCGCGAACGGCACGACGATGCGGATGACCTTGTCCGGCCAGGCGGCGCCGGCGGACCCGGCGGCCGCAAAGAGCGCGGCACCGGCGGCAATGCGACAGCAACTGCGTAGTAGCCCTGTTTTCATGGCTTGGTTTCCCCTTGTTGATAGAACTTCGTGATGGCCGGATCATGCGTGTCCAACCTTGGTTCGCTGCAACAACGAGGTCATGCTAGGCCTCGCGCGGAAATGACAGCAGTCCTACAGGTTTATATTTGTATAGATGCCATTTATGGACGCGCGGCGATGAAGAACCCGGACCTGAATCTGCTCGTGCATTTCGATGCGCTGATGGCATGCCGCAATGTGTCGCGCGCGGCCGAGGCGATGAACATCAGCCAGCCGGCGATGAGCGCGGCGATGAATCGTCTTCGCCAGTTGTTCGGCGATCCGCTGCTGGTGCGCGAGGGCGGGGCGTGGCAGCCAACGTTGCGGGCGCTGGAGCTGCACCAGAATTTCAAGCCGCTGCTGGAGAGCTGGCATCGGGCGACGCGCACACGCGAGGCATTCGATCCGGCGCATTCGTCGCGCACGCTATCGCTGTATGCCACCGACTATGTTCAGTACACGTTGCTGCCCAAGCTGATTCCACGGCTGGCGGTGGACGCGCCGCATTTCCAGTTGCAGATCGTGCCGGCGCGGCCGCTGCATGGGCTGAGCATGCTGGATACGAATCATGTGGAGCTGATCGCGGGGTATTTCCCTGACCCTGCGCCGGATTTGCGTACGCGTTTTCTGTATCAGGAGCCGGCGGTTTGCATCGTGCGCGAGGGGCATCCTTGTTTGCGCAAACGGTGGAATCTGGATGCTTATTTGAGCTATGGACATCTGGATCTGGCGGCGCACACGCGGTATTTCAGTACGGCGATTGATCGCATCCTGATGGGACAGAACCGGAGCCGCAAGATCGTGGCTACGTTGTCCAGTTATCTGGTTTGTCCGTTCATCGTGGAAGGGTCGGATTTGATTGCGACGATGCCGGGGAGCATTGCGAAGGCGATGGCGGGGAGCGCGCGGATCGTGTCGCAGAAGGTGCCGTTGACGCTGCCGCCAATTGCGGTGTCGTTGTACTGGCACGAGCGCTATCAGGACGATCCGGCGCACGCCTGGCTGCGGCAATATCTGGCAGGCGTGCTCGGGTAGCGGGATGCGCTGTCTGCTATTGAAGCGGCAGGCAGATACGGGTTTGCAAATGCGCGGGCGGGGTGGTGCGCGGGTCGTTCAGGTATTGCTCGAACATGGGGAAATCCGCGGGGGCCATGCCGCTGGATGGCAGCCATTCGGCAAAGAGCCAGTCGTAGGGCTTGCGCATTTCGTTGTAGGGGCCGGTGTACGTGAGGATGGCGCAGCGGCCGGCGGGAATTTCGAAGCGTTCGAGTTCCTGGCCGATGTCGGCATCGGGCGCGACGGGCATGCCGGCAAGCGATCGCAACTGGCTTTCGGGGACCTGTTCGGGGTCATCGAAATAGATGCCGTAGCCGATGGTGTCCGGCGTGGCGATGCCGCGGCCGATGGCGAGCATGAAGGCCCTTGAGAAGACGGGGCCGATGTCCTGGTAGCTGCCGCGGTGGGACAGGACGGCCAGGGTGGTTCCAGGGAAGTTCTCGATGACGACGGGGTACATGGTCAGCTCCTTGGGGGTGGAAGACTGGGAGCGGGCGGCGCGATACCGGCCCGGCGGGGTGCCGAAGAGGGCGCCGAAGGCGCGGTTGAAGGCGGCGTCGGATTCGTAGCCGGCGCGTTGGGCGATGTCTCTCAATGGGGTTTCGGTGCCGGCCAGGGCGGCGGCCGCGCGGTGCATGCGGATGCGCTGGACGGTGGCGTTAACCGTTTCTCCCATCATGGCGCGGTAGACGCGGTGGAAGTGGTAGGCGGATAGGCAGGCCAGGTCGGCCAGGTGGTGCAGGTCTGGCGGGGCGTCTGGGTTGGCGGCTAGCCAGCGTAGGACGGGGTCCAGGCGTTGGGCGTGGAGGGATCGCGTTGCGGGTTTCAATGGGTTGCTCCTTGGTAGGGGCAATTTAGCTTTTGGGGGTTTGCAGATTTTGCGGTTTTTTTTGGTGGTGCAGGGCAGTTGTGTTGCTGACGGGGGGAGCGTTCTTTAGACGCACGGCGCGGCGGCGGCCTCGGGGCGCGGGGCTACGATTGCGGTCCGGAGCCTTCGCTCCGGAC